>JBBSAN010000058.1:0-15475 GCA_038252265.1 Chloroflexia bacterium | reverse complement strand
GTGCTCTACGATTACGAGCTGGCGGTGATCCCGCCGAACAGCACGCTGGTGCTGACGGTGAATAACCCGCCGTGCGCCTTCCAGGCCGATGCCTTCTATGGCAACCTGATCGTCTCGTTCGCCGGGGGCGTCCGCTATGGTTCGCGCCTGCTCGATGACATCAATGGCAACGGCAACAACTACTGCACTCCCATCTGTCCGACGGCCACGCCCACACCGGCCCCGCCGACGCCGACCTGTGTACCGAACACGCCGATCCCGGTAGTGACCCCGGCCTTCACGCCCGCCGCAGGGTGCAGCACGACGCCCGGCACCAATGTCCTCGATGCCACGATTAGCAACAACGGGACGACCACCCAGGCCGTTTTCGCCAACCATTCGAATACGTGCAGCTACCCGATCGGGCTGGCGACCTATCGCCGCTTCGACAACAACATCGATCATCAGGTGCTCTACGATTACGAGCTGGCGGTGATCCCGCCGAACAGCACGCTGGTGCTGACGGTGAATAACCCGCCGTGCGCCTTCCAGGCCGACGCCTTCTATGGCAACCTGATCGTCTCGTTTGCCGGGGGCGTCCGCTACGGCTCGCGCCTGCTCGATGACATCAATGGCAACGGCAATAACTACTGCACCCAAGGTTGCCCGACTCCGCCGGCTGGGACGCCGACCGCCACCGCTACCACGATCCCGCCGAAGTTCACGCCGACCGCGACCGTGACCGGCACGCCGCCGACCGCGACCGCCACCACGATCCCGCCGAAGTTCACGCCGACCGCGACGACAACCCGGCCTGCCGCCACCGCGACGGTGACCGGCACGCCGCCGACCGCGACCCGCACCGGCACTCCGGCTCCGCCGACCACGACGACAACGCCGCCTGCCGCCACCGCGACGGTGACCGGCACGCCGCCGACCGCGACCCGCACCAGCACCGCCGCCGCGACGACGACACCGCCTGCGGCTACTGCGACGGTGACCGGCACGCCGCCGACCGCGACGCAAACCAGCACGCCGCCAGCGGCGAGCGCGACGGCGACCGGCACGCTGCCGACCACGACGCAAACCCGCACGGTCACGGTGACGCCCACAGCCGGTGGCGCGACGCCGACGAACACCTCGACTGTGACGGTGACGGGCACGCCGCCGGCGGCGACGCAAACCAGCACGGTCACCGTGACACCCACGCCGAATGGCCCGACGGCGACGAACACCGTTCCGGCGACCAACACGCCGGGTGGCGCGACGGCGACGACCACCAGCACGCCCAGCAACACGTCAACGAGTACCCCGACGTTCACGCCGACGAACACGTTCACCGCGACCAACACACCGGTGGTGACCAATACGCCGACGCGGACCAACACCGCCACCAACACACCGACCAATACCCCGACGTTCACGCCGAGTAACACACCGAGCAATACCCCGACGGTGACGCTGACGCGAACAGCGACGCCCACCCTGACCTTCACCGCCACGCGCACGCCGACCGCGACCCGGACGGCGACGGTGACTGTGACGGCCACGGCAGGTTCGACCTGTTGCAGCAATCTAAGCGTGATCATTGGCACAGGCTGCCTGTATGATATCACTCACAGCTGGGCCAATATCAGCTACTCTGCCCAGATCGTCAACAATTGCACCGGGCCGGTGAATGGCACCCTCCAGTTCTTCGTAGACGCCTCGACCCTAGCAGCGCCCCCGCCTCCGACCGATCCCAGTTGGACACAGCGGGCGTCGGGGACTCCGTTCCCTGTCGCATTGCCGACGGTCGTACCCCAGAACTTCTCAGACACCATCGTCGGGGTGATCTTCCCGCCAGGGGGACCAGGGGTAGGGGATCAGTACTACCGGGTGCGAATGGTTCTGGATCAGGGCAACGGTTGCATCTTTACCTACTACTCGGATCCGGACTTCGTCTGCAACCAGAACTTGCAGCAGCCGAAACCGACCGACCCGGTTGATCCGCCCAAGCCGAAGTCGTCGGCACCAGACCACACCGCCAGCTTCCAGTTCCCCGACTCGTTCCACCTGTTGAGCCGCCACTGGTAAGCCCGCACGAACCAATAGACCACGCTGCCCAGGCAGCCCAAGACCAAAGGAGCGGGCACCCGCCCGCTCCTTTGGTACTTTTATGCTACATCCCATCCCGGCCCGAAGAGACCTTTGGTACTATTGTCCTATTGCTGGTCGCTGCCGGGGCCGTTACAATAGTAGATGAAGCTATGATCGGGTGAGATACGGTGTTATGGGATGTATTGTGCTCGTTTGTAGGGGTTACGTATCAGGGTTGTAGGAGGCTGTTATGAACGAGGCTGTACCTGTTAATCGGCGCCCACCGCAGGCCGCCCGGGGTGGACAGGCCGGGGGCAGGGGAGATGGGCCGAAGAAACCCCGTGCCCAGTCGCTGGTCGAGTTCGCCTTGATCGTGCCGCTGCTGTTTCTGCTGACAATGGGCATCATCGAGTTCGGCTGGTTATTTCGCAATTATATGACCGTCCATTACTCCACCCGTGAGGGTGCCCGTGTCGGGGCCGTGGAAGGCGATTTGGGCGGGGCGGATGATATAGTTCTTGAGGCAATCAGTGTGTCGATGCAGACGATGCCCTACGATGATTTGTTGAGTGTAAAGATTTATAAGCCGGAGGTGAACAGCCTCTGCGATCCTTCTTGCACCGCCAATGTCTACACGCGTGATCGTGATCCGTATCCGGCTTCGTGGAATCTCCAAAGTGGCAGTTGGGCCGCCGGTAGCCGCCGGACGCAGGAGCCAACGGACCCCATTGCTGTTGAAATTCAATTTCGGCATAATTTCCTGGTCAATCTGATTCCTGGGGCCATTGGGAGTACGATTATTAAGGACCATTCGGTGGTTCAGATCGAACCGGCATTTTTCGGCACCCCGGGTCAGTAAAGACCGGGCCGCAGGGTTTAGTGGAAATGGGAGGCTGTTGATGAGGCTGATGAAACAGCGCGGGCTGCGGGTGGCCCCAGACCCGGCAGGGCGGCGACCAGGACAGCGAAACGGCCAGGCGATGGTTGAGTTTGTCCTGATGCTACCGTTATTGCTGGCGCTGGCGGTGGGGATTCTTGAGTTTGGAATGCTGTTCAAGGACTATGTCGGCATCCACTATGCGTCGCGCGAAGGGGGGCGTGCCGGAGCGGCAGCCAGCCGCAACGCGGACGCAGATTGCACCATCCTGCGGGCAGTGAGCACCACGATGCAGACCATGCCGTATGACGATCTGGTGCGGGTGCGGATTTTCAAAGCGAATAGCACCGGGGGCTGTACCAACCCTTGCGCCGAAAATGTCTATATCCGGCCCGCCGGTACAGGGATCACTTGCCTGCAGGGCTGGCAGTCCTATGGCGCGCTCAGTTGGGTGCCAGATGCTATCCCCGGACGGCGTAACAATCCGTTACCCACGGATGCCATCGCGGTCAGCGTCGAGTTCACGCACCGGTTCTTCTTTAATTATGTGCCTGGGGCGTCGAACACGATTGTGATCCAGGATACTTCCTATAATCAGATCGAACCCGAGTTGCTGCGCCCCACTCGACCTTGATTACCCCGGCGTTCGCTTTGTTTGTGGTGCTTTGTGTTTACAGGCCGGCGCGAGCCGGTGGGAGGATATGATGATGTTGCAGCGTCTGTTCCGTGGGGTGGTGCGCCATTCCACCCCCCCTTCTCCAACTGCCGGGTCCGCGATGCCGTTGTCGCGGCAGCAGCGCTGGCGGGCGCGCGGGCAGGCGCTGCCCCTGCTGGCGATCATGCTGGTGGCGCTGATCGGGTTTACCGGGCTGGCGCTCGACGTGAGCATGTTGTTGCTGCGGACCCTGCAACAGCAGCGCGCCGCCGATGCGGCGGCCCTGGCCGGGGTGATCAAGCTGCCCCAGTTGCCGGGCGAAGCGAAAACCCTGGCCCAGCAGTATGCCGGGCTGAACGGCTACGTCAACAACCTTGATCCGACCGGGTTCCCCCAGGTGGATGCCCGAACGGTGCCGGGCTATAACACCCGGCTGCATGTGATTATCGTGGCCGAAGATGATGTCTACTTCATGCGCATCTTTGGGATCAACAAGGTGCCGGTCACCCGTGATGCCTATGCCCAGTATTCGCTGCCGGTGCGGTTGGGCTGTCGCCACTGTGTATCCTTCGGGGTGGGTAACCCGACGCCCGTCGCCGTCGGCACGGACCCTGACCCTAGTCACCCTGGTCGCTGCCCGAACTGTGAGCTTGTTAATGAGAAGTTCTGGCTGGCGATTGAAGGGCCGGGATCGGAAAGCCGGAACGGCGATGCCTATAATACGAAATTTCTCAATAGTGAGGACAGCTTTATCTGTGGGACGCACCAGGTGCTAAACACCGCGCTCTCGAATCAACCGTATGTGGCCGCCCCGAACCCGAACGCGGGTTATAATTATGGGATCCATGTGGACCCTTCGGGGGGAGACATCGGGATCTACGTGTATGATCCCGCGCAATATTACCGCGGTGGTGTTGGTGGGACCAGCGCAGACACCGGGGACACTCAGGCATGTGCGCTACAGGGTCCCCAGTACCGCTTCACCACGTACTTCCAGCTTTACCAGCCGGATGACACCCCCGATCTGTTCGTGGGCGATGTGCCGCTGGGGCCGCCGGTGGCGTTCCGCGACGACGGCACCACGGCCTACCACAACAAGTGGTTCTTGATCGGCACCCTGCCGCAGGGCCTGGCGGCCAGCGGGGACTTCCGGCTTCAGGTGTACACCAACGACATCGGGGCGGGCAATAATGACAGTGACGGCCAAAACGGTTACTCGCTGGCCCTCGGTGGTCCCCGGGCACCGAATAACGTCGAGACTATCTACGGCATCAACAACCTGTCGCTGACCAATAACATTCGGGCGGTGACCGGCACGAACATCAGTTGGCAACTGGCGAAGATCGGCAGCGAACATGCGCGTGAGAAGATGAGCATCATGCTGTACGATCCGGGTGATGCCAGTTGCAACACAAACATGCAGGTGTTCCGCGAGAGCGACTCGACCAACCCGGTGGATTTCGACCTGAACTGGACGGGCGTCCACCAGACCCGGCTGGTCACCACCGACACCAGCTGGCCGGCAGGCGATCCGCGCCGCCAGCCGTATAACGGGCAGTGGGTGACGCTGGGGATCACGCTCCCCAATGATTACACGGAAGATTACTGGCTAGTAAAGTATACGATCGGCGGATGTGGGGCGGTCACGCAGGACCGTACCGTCTGGCAAATCGTGATGCTGGGCAATCCGATCCACCTCGTCAACAACGGCAATTGAGCTTTTCGCCCCCCGCGTGCCCGGCAGTTCCCCCTGCCGGGCACGCACCTGGCTTTGCCAGATGCCCCGGTGGCGCGGGCGCTTCCTCTCTCCACGTTACCGCACTGCCTCACCCACGACTCTAATTTTTCCGCTGTGCGCGCTCACTATCCGGATGGTATATACTGGGAGTGCGCTTTGGATACGCTGGTTTCACCCCACCTTTATTCTCCCCGTTAGGAAGGAGCACTACTGTGCGTAATCGAACCTATCGTGTTTTGCCCCTTTTCGTGATCGCCTTTTTGTTATTGAGCGGGGCGAATGCGCCGCTCACGGCCCCTGCTGCCGCCCACAGTGCCGCGCCTGCGGTGGCCGCGGCCCCGACCAATGCGACGCTAAGCGGGCAGATACGCGATGCCGCGACGCTGTTGGGCGTGCGCGGGCGCTTGCTTTTTTTGACCAGCCCGGTACCGATTAACCCGGTGGATACCGACGCAAACGGCAACTATACCGTCGATCTGCCAGACGGCGGGTATATTATTGAGTACATCTCGGGTCGCTGCCTGTTTGCCGTGGATTGGACGGTGAGGATCGATCCTGGGGTCAATCAGACGCACAATGTCGACTTAAACCGGACCCTGGACACCCTGCAATACGGCTATAGCTGTGATGACCAGGCGACCTTTAACTGGATCCCCGGGACAAGCGGCCAGTTGTTCAATGACCAGCAGGTCGGCGTGAACCTGCCGTTCGCCTTTAACTATTACGGGCTGCCGATCACCAACACGACCGTGTGGGTGACCCCCGCAGGTTATGCCACGTTGGGCTATCGCTATGACCCCTACCGGGACACGCATGTGCAAATCCCCGACACGGAGCAGCCCAATAATGCGCTCTACCCCTATTGGGACCAGTTTGTGACGAGCACGCGGGGTGCCGTCTACACCGCCACCGTGGGCACCGCGCCGAACCGCAAGTTCGTGATCGAATGGCGCGACATGGTGCTGTTCACCGACGACCCGCAAAACCCCAGCCCGCTCAATTTTGAGCTGGTGTTCTATGAAGGCGGCGCGGGGGGGCAGCCGGGCACGCTGCTGGACATGCAGTACCTGGCGGTGGGGAATAATACCTCGGGCCAGGGGCGCACGGCGACGGTCGGGATCGAGAACGACAACGGCACCGGCGCGCTGCCCTACCTGTTCGATGAGGTGGCTTTAGCGAATAACACGACGATCCATATCTATCAACCGCCGCTGGGTTATCTAATCGGGCATGTGACAGATTATTATAGCCACCAACCCTTGCGGGCCAAGGTGTGCGCCGCCGGGACGGAGTTGTGCAAGAGCTCGGACGCAGTGACCGGGATCTATACGATGACCCTGATCGAGGCACCGTACAACAACTTGCAAGCCACAGCGTCCCGGCATGTGACCGAAACGCGCAGCATCACCATCACCCGGGGCCAGACGACCACCGCCGACTTCGCGCTGAATAGCGCCCATGTGGTGTACAACCCGGCGGCGGTTACTTTCGCGATCGGCCCCAATCAGGTTGCCACCTCCACCCTGGTCTTGGATAATATTGGCACCGGGGTCTTGCAGTACCGGTTGCGCGAGGCGCTGGGGCCGGAGCCGGTGGGCTGCGGCCCCACGGCGGCAGCGCCGGAGGGGGCCTACATCATTGATGAGCAGCGGACGATCCCCCACACCGCCGACAACAGTACCCAGTCGGGCGGGACGGACCAGATCGGCCACTACCGCTATGTGGTGAACAACCCCAGCGCGATCAGTGTGCCGCCCGCTAACATCTTGCTCTATGCCGATGACAACTTCCACGGCAGCGCGATCACCACAACGTATCCGGCGCAGGCGCTGGCCTTGCTGGGCTGGCCCTACACCGGGTATTACAATGATCCCGCCGGGTTTATCGCCCAGTTGAACGCGCCCCCGGCGGGTGGGTGGAACCTGGTGATCGTGGCGAACGATCGCAACTCGTCGCTCCAGAATAACTTTGAGGCGCTGCGGACCTATATGGACAGCGGCCCGAACGCGCGCCTGGTCTTCCAGACGTACAAATACGAGACGACCATCCCCACCACGCTGTTTGATCGGCTCGGTATCACGCAACCGATCACCGACAGCAGCGATCTGATCATCCCCAAGTTGGTCACACCGTGGGAGCCGACCGAGTTTATCTTCCGCTGTCCAATCAGCCTGCCGAACTCTCTGCAGATGTATGCGCCGCCGTTCCCCGGCTACCAGGACTATGGCGATACCCTGACGGCGAACTCGATCGGCCTGGAGTGGGGCGGCTACACGATTGATCCGACGCCGGGGCAGGGCGGGATCGTCGCCCGCGACGATGGGCGGTCGGTTTCCGCCGGGTTCATCGTCTCGACGCTGATCGACGACAAGAACCTCAACGGGAAGGATGACGGCATTGATCTGTTCGAGAATATGATCAAGTATGTGGGCAACCCGCCGATCCCATGGGGTGATATTCCGTGGTTAAGCGAGTCGCCGCTCAACGGCACGGTGGGGGCGGTGACTCCGTTTAGCGCAACGCTGACGTTTAACACGGCGGGCCTCGCGCCCGGCACCTACACCGGCTACCTGTTCGGCCTGAGCAACGACCCCAACGCGGTGCGCCGCGAGATAGTGGTGACCCTGACCGTCTGTGCCAGTGGGGCGTGCGGCGGCGACCTGGCGGTGACCGATGTGACGCTGCGCGGCTATGGCACCCAGCGCCCGGTGGCAGGCCAGCCTAACCAGGTATGGGTGACGGTCAAGAATGTGGGGGTTGGCCCGATGACCTTCCCGAACAACTATCTGTATGTGGACCTGTACCCCGATCCGAACCCGTCGCCGCCCACGTCCAGCACCAGTACGCCGTACTTCGGGGTTATTCCGGGCCAAACGCTGAATCCGGGGCAAACCACCGTGGTCGCTATCACCTGGACGCCGCCCGCTGCCGGAGACCACCAGCTCTGGGCCTGGGTAAACCGGGAATGCCTGCCGCAGATTGGCGAGGATGGTTGCACCGGCAACAACACCGGCAACAATAACCTGGCCGGGCCGATCTCTGGTTGTGTGTTCGCCGCCGATGGCTATTCCTTCAACGACGCGCGGGCCAGTAACACCTTCTACACCTATATCGAGCGGCTCTACTGCGTGGGAGCCATTAGCGGCTACCCCTGTGGCGGGCCGTTTGAGGCCTGTGGCCCGCCGAGCAACCCGGACAACCGCCCGTACTTCCGGATAGGGAACAGTGCCACGCGTGGGCAATTCACCAAGATCCTCTCGGCGGCGTTGGGCTGGAGCGATCCGGCGAGCGGCCAGACCTTCCAGGATGTGCCGCCGACCCAGACCTTCTATACCTACATCCAACGCGCCGCAGCGCGTGGGCTGATCAGCGGGTACCTGTGCGGCCAGAATGCGTTCGAACCGTGCGTCGGCCCGGCGAACCGGCCCTACTTCCGCATGAACAACAACATCACCCGTGCCCAGATCAGCAAGGTGGTGGTGCTGGCGAAGGCCTGGATCACGGGCACGCCGACGCCGGTCCCGACCGCCGCGCCCTACACCTTCCAGGATGTGCCGCCGAACAATTCCTTCTATCTCTATGTGGAGCAAGCCGCCGTGCATGGCGCAATCGGTGGATACCTCTGCGGCGGGGTGGGGGAGCCGTGTGTGGCCCCGAACAATCGGAACTACTTCCGCCCCAACTTCAACGCTACCCGCGGCCAGTTGAGCAAGATAATCGTCATCTCAACGTCACAGCCCTAATCCCCTCGGCCAGGGCGCGCCGCGCCCTGGCCCGGTGGGTGTCTTTCTCCCGTCCACCACCGCGCGTCCGCTGCCGATTGGGCATCTGTTCTGGGCCGCCCGTTGGCGGTCTCACCGCCGGTACGCTATTGCACGGGATTGACAGCGGTGCTATAATGACGCTACACAGGTGCGGTTGCACGTGTGTTATACCAGTAAGGAGAGCTATTCATGAGGCGGAGTGGCAGTCGAACAATACTGCTGTTAGGCGCGGTCGTTGCCTTAGCTGTAGCCCTGGTCATATTTTTGCTGATGAACGGGGGTGGCAATACCAGCGCGCAGACGCAACCCACCGCCACGCCGGTCATCATCAAGGTCGTGGCTCCCAAAGAGGACATCAAGCAGTTCACGATCCTGACCAATGACAATCTCGGGCTGGTTGATGTGGACCAGACGACCGTGCCGACCACGACTCTTAAGCTGGTCAACCAGGAGAGCGTGGGCAAAATGATCCTGCGGGATTACAAGGCTAACGAGCCGATTGACACGACCACCCTTAAGGATCCGGGCGTGCCGCAGTTGCTGGAGAAAGGCAAGCGAGCCTTCGCGGTGGCGATCCAGGAGATCAACACGTTCAACCAGTCGATTATCGCGAACGATAGTATCGATCTGATCTGGAGCCGCAAGTTCACCATCTCGGCCTACACCGTGCCCCCAGGCGGCGGCGTGGCGGAGAAGATCGAGCGCGAGGCGTGGAGCACCAAGACGCTGTTGCAAAACATCAAGGTGTTGCGCGTTGTTCCCCTCCGCGCCGCGACGGCCAGCGGCACGACCAATGGGGTGAATTCGAGCAGCCAGAGCGGCAACGATCCGGCCAAAGCGGATCAGGCCTTGCAGGCCCAGTTTGCGGCCACCGCTCCGCCCACCATGGTGTTGATCCTCTCGGTTGATGATCAGCAGGCGGAAGTGATCAAGTTTGCGCGAGAGAACGGGCTGCTGGATGTGGCTTTGCGGGCGACCGGGGATGGCGAGCCGGGTACCACCAGCGGGATCACCGATCAGATTCTGGTGAACGATTACAAGGTCGTGATCCCGGAGCTGATCGTCAAGTAAGCCCACAGGCACGAGCCGCAGAAAGGCACGAGGGTAATGGAGCAGAAGATCCGGGTGATGATCGTCGATGACATCCCTGAGACGCGCGATAATTTCGCCAAGCTGGTGATGTTTGAGCGCGATATCGAGGTCATTGACACGGCGGGGACCGGCGCGGAAGCGATTGAAAAGGCCCGCCAGTTGCAGCCCGACGTGGTGTTGATGGATATCAACATGCCCGACATGGACGGGCTGCGGGCGACGGAGATCATCAACGCCGAACTGCCGGGCGTGGCTGTGATTATCATGTCGGTGCAGGGCGAGCAAGACTATCTGCGCCGGGCCATGCTGGCCGGGGCGCGGCAGTTTTTGATCAAGCCCTGTACCGGTGACGAACTGGTGGATAGCATCCGCCAGGTACACCGGCTAGAATCCAACAAGCGCCGGATGATGGGGCAGTACCAACTGATCCCGACGCACGGTCACGGTGCGCCCAGCGGCGAAGAAGGCAGCGAGCAAGGGCGGATCTTCTGCGTGTTCAGCCCCAAGGGTGGGGTAGGTTGCACCGTGCTGGCCTCGAACCTGGCTGTGGCGCTCAAACAGACCACCAACAAGAAGGTGGCGCTGGTCGACGGCAACCTCTTCTTCGGCAATGTGGACGTGATGCTGAACGTGATCAGCAACAAAACGATCAACGATGTGGTGTCGCGCATTGATCATCTCGACGAAGAGTTATTGCGCGATGTCATGATCACCCACTCGTCGGGGGTGCGGGTGCTGCTGGCCCCGCCGCAGCCGGAACTGGCCGAGCTGGTCAACGCCGATCATATGCGGAAGATCCTGATGGAGCTACGCCGGTTGTTTGACTACGTCATTGTGGATACCTGGCCGACCTTCAACGATGTGGTGTTGACCATGCTTGACCTGGCCGACCGGATCCTGCTGCTGATGACGCTGGAGTTGCCGGCGATCAAGCATGTCAAGCAGTTCCTGGAGATCCAGGAGAAGCTAGGCTATCCGCCCGATAAGGTGCTGCTGGTGCTGAACCGCGCCGATAGCAAGCTGGGGATCAAAACCGATCTGGTGGAAGATAGCCTGCGCAAGAAGGTTTCGGCCAACATCGCCAGTGATGGCCGAGCCGTGACGATGGCGGTGAACCAGGGGGTGCCCCTGGTGATCAGCGCCCGTGATAACCAATTCTCGAAAGATATCCTGACGCTCGCCAAGCTGTTGACCACGCTCAAGCCGGTCGAAGCGGTCGAGCCAACGCCGGTGCAAGGCAAGAAACCGGAAGCTTCAACCGGGTTGTTCTCGCGCTTCCTGCCCGCCCGGCGCTCGTAGTCTGTTTTGCTGCGCCCCGGTCTGCCGGGTGCCCCGCAAGGGGAACCAGTTTGCCGCGCATCTGCATGAGGAAAGGACGACGCTATGTCGCTATTGAAACGCATCGGCGGGTCCGAAGGGGTTAATCAAACCCCCTACATCCCGCAATCTCCCGCCCAGTCGCCGCCCTCGCACTCGTCTGCGTCGACCCCTCCTGCGCCCACTGCTCCCCATTCGCCGTCGCTGGCGGCCCGCAACGGCGGGCAGCAGGAAGAACTGGTGCGCCGCGCGCCCAGCGCGCCGCAAAAAGACGGCTATATGGATTTGAAGGAGCGGGTGCAGACGCAGTTGATCGCGGAACTGGACCCCAAGATGGACCTGTCGAAGATCACCGAAGTGCGTCGCCAGGTGGAAGATATCTTCAACAACATTCTGGAGAGTGGCAACATTATCCTGACTCGTGTCGAGCGTGCCCGGCTCTTTGAAGCGGTCTGCTCCGAGATCCTGGGCTATGGCCCGATCGACCCGTTGTTGAAAGACGAGTCCATCAGTGAAATTATGGTCAACGGGCCGAAGCAGGTCTACATCGAGCGCGGCGGCAAGCTGGTCATGACCGAAGTGCAGTTCCAGGACAACGAGCACGTCATGCGGATCATTGAGCGTATCGTGTCCCCCCTGGGCCGGCGCATTGATGAGTCCTCGCCCTATGTGGACGCTCACCTGCCGGACGGCTCCCGTGTGAACGCGGTCATCCCGCCCATCGCGGTCTACGGGCCGGTGATCACCATCCGAAAGTTCTCCAAAGACCCGTTTCACGCCGAAGACCTGATCAAGTTCGGCACGCTGACGCCCGAGATGGTGACGTTCCTCAAAGCGTGTGTGGAGGCGCGGCTCAATATCCTGGTGTCGGGTGGTACCGGCTCGGGCAAGACAACCACGTTGAACGTGTTGAGTGACTTTATTCCGCCGGACGAGCGGATCGTCACCGTCGAGAATGCGGCAGAATTGCAGTTGCGGCAGGAACATGTAGTGACCCTGGAATCGCGGGCGGCGAACATCGAAGGGCGCGGCGAAATCACGATCCAGATGCTGGTGGTGAACTGCCTCCGGATGCGCCCCGACCGGATTATCGTCGGAGAGTGCCGTGGTGGTGAAGCGCTGGACATGCTCCAGGCGATGAACACGGGCCATGACGGCTCGCTGACCACACTGCACGCCAACACGCCCCGTGACGCCCTGTCCCGCCTTGAAACGATGGTGCTGATGTCGGGGCACGACTTGCCGATCCGGGCCATCCGCGAGCAGATCGCCTCGGCGGTGCAGCTTATTCTCCAGCAAACCCGTATGAAAGATGGATCGCGTCGCGTCACGGCCATTTCAGAAGTCCAGGGAATGGAAGGCGACGTTATCGTTATGCAGGATGTGTTCACGTTCGAGCAGACCGGGATCGAGAACGGCAAGATCGTAGGCCGCATGAAGCCAACCGGGATTCGCCCCAAGTTTGTGGAGCGCTTCGAAGCCCAGAACATCTATTTGCCGCCGAATATCTTCGGCATGGCGGAGAAGTTCTTCTAGAAAGCAGGAGGTATTTGTGGGGCCTATCATCATTGCAGCGATGGCCGCCCTGGTCATCTTTGCCGGGTTCCTGGTCCTCGACCGGGTGCGCGCCGGTGGCCCTAGTGTGGATGCGCGCCTCGAACAGTTTGGGGGGCGCAACCGGCAAGAGGTGGCCGAGGCTCCGCGCGAAAAGCAAAAGCTGACGGCGCGGGCGGATAAAGCACTGGGCCGGGGCAAGTGGGCGCAAACTAACGCACGCAAGCTGGCCCAGGCTGACCTGAAGCTGACCGTCACCGAGTTCCTGCTGATCAAGATCTTCGTGGTGGCGATCGGCGGTATGTTCGGGCAGTTTCTGGGGCGCGAGGCAGGACCGCTGGCGATCCTCACCGCGTTGATCTTTGCCGGGGTGGGCTACTTTGTCCCCGATTGGTATGTGAAGTTCCGCCAGGGTAAGCGGATGAACGCCTTCAACGATCAGTTGGGCGACACCATCACGTTACTGGCAAACTCGCTACGCTCCGGCTACAGCTTCTTGCAGTCGATGGAGATGGTGGCCCGCGAATCTCCGGCCCCCATGGGCGAGGAGTTCCGCCGCGTGATCCGCGAGGTGGGGCTGGGCCTGAGCACGCAAGACGCGCTGAACAATCTGGTGAAGCGGATGCCGTCGGAAGACCTGGACCTGATGATCACCGCCGTGAACATCCAGCAAGAGGTCGGTGGTAACCTGGCGGTCATCCTCGATACGATCGGCCATACCATCCGGGAGCGCGTCCGCATCAAAGGCGAGATCCGCACGCTGACGGCCATGGGCCGCATTTCCGGCTATATCATTTCCGGGCTACCGCTCTTCCTGGGGATCGCGATCACCCTGATCAACCCCAAATACATGGCGTCGATGTTTAACCTTCCCTGGCTGTGTATGCCGATTTGCGGTGGGATCATGGTCGTCATCGGCTTCCTGGTCATCCAGAAGATCGTCACTATCGACGTTTAGGCGGGAGGTACGCTTATGTTGTTTATACTTCCGGCGCTGGTGGCGCTGGGCATCTTCGGCTTCTTTCTCTACCTCGCCGTGCCTCGCGGGAAGGCGACTTCCATCGAATCCCGGTTGGCGAGCTTTGCCGACCGGACCTCGCTGGAGGAACTGGAGCTAGAGCAGCCGTTCTCCGACCGTGTGGTCAAGCCGATGGTCGGCGGCGTGGTGCGGATGCTGGGGCGGATGACCCCGGCGACCTCGATGGAGCGCACACGTAAGAACCTGGCGCTGGCGGGCAACCCCAATAACATGCAAGTGGCCGACTTCATGGGGATGCGCACCATCGCCGGGGTCGGGCTGGCGGTCCTGCTGCTGGTGCTGGGCCTGTTCGCCCTCAAGGTGGACCTTACGCGCCTGCTGGCGCTGGTCGCGGTCGGCGCACTGCTGGGCTATATGGCCCCGGTGTACTGGCTGGGCAGCAAGATCAAGGCGCGGCAGAAGGGCATCCTCCGGCAGTTGCCCGACGCGATTGACCTGATGACGGTGAGCGTGGAGGCCGGGTTGGGCTTCGACTCGGCGTTGCAGCGCGTGGCCGACAAGTGGACCAACGAACTGAGCGTGGAAATCCAGCGCACGCTCTCGGAGATGCGGGTGGGCAAGTCGCGGCGCGAGGCGCTCCGCGAGATGTCCAATCGCGCCGGGGTGAATGAGCTGACCACGTTCATCGCCAGCATCATCCAGGCCGACCAGCTTGGCGTGAGTATGGCGAAGGTGCTACGCATCCAGGCGGACCAGATGCGGATCAAGCGCCGCCAGAGGGCCGAAGAGCAGGGCCACAAAGCCCCGGTGCTGATGATGTTCCCGATGGTGTTCTTGATCTTCCCGGCCATGTATGTGGTGATCCTGGGGCCAGCGGTGCCGCAGTTCGCCTGCCGCTTCGCCGGCTTCTGCACGGGCGTCGTCGGACCGTAAAGAGAAATTAGAAATCAGACGTCAGAAATCAGAAGGATCGATTCTGAAAGCTGATGGTAGATGGCGGCGCGGAGCTTGGCGGGAGTTGAGCTTCGCGCCGCGTTTTGTGTAATATACGGTTGTGATGTTTGGTAGCGGCGGATCTGTATGTCCATAGGTGCGAACTGACGCGAGAAATACCCACCCTGTCATCCTGAGCGCAGCGAAGGTGGGCTTGGAGGTCTAGATTATTGGGGAAGTGTCGTGATGTGCGCGGACACTCAGGCGACCCCGACAAGATCCTTCGCTGCGCTCAGGATGACAGAGTCTGACCCCGTAGCGCTGGAGCGTCTAGCTAGCTGTCGCGCTTAAGGTCACGCTTACGGACTGTAACTACTCAGCCACTATATGGCGGATCATGATGTATGCCAACCACAACATGTTGTGGTTCCACGCCGGGAACCGACGGTCCAAAATGGCATTTTGGATGCTTTTTCTCGGCGGCGTTCCTACATATTGTGGTGCATCC
>JBBSAN010000057.1:0-15540 GCA_038252265.1 Chloroflexia bacterium | reverse complement strand
GGGCTTCTCTCCTGGGCGGGGTCACTGCCTGTGTAGCATATTGGCGGGGGGACTGTCAAACGCGGGCGTGCGATGAGCGATGTGGGACGAAGGGGCTGGGGGCAGGGGGCAGGGGTGAGAGAGTGTGCGGAGAGGGGATGCGGGATGACCACGCCCCGGCGCGTGCCAGGGCGTGGTTCGGGGTGGGCAGTTGCTAGCGCTTGACGTGGCTGCCGTAGGCGTAGGTAGCGACGACCGTGTTGCCGGGGTTCAGGAGGTCGAGGGCATCGCCGCAGTCGTTCCAGATTTGTTGTTTCTTGTTGAAGCTGTACTTGGAGGCCGTGCTCTTGTAGGTATAGACCCGGACTGTGCCGCCTTTGGGGAGGGTGGTTCCCGCCGGGAAGGTGTATTTCTGGGTGACTTCGTTCTTGTCGCGGATCGTCCAACCGGCAATATTAGCCGGGGTCGCGCCGAAGTTCTTGACCTCGACATACTCCCCTTTGCCCACGTAGGCGACATTGCTGATCCGCACATCGCCGGTTTTGCTGATGATCGCTTGCTGCTCGGGGCGGGGGGTTTCGCAGTTCGTCTTTTTGGGCTTGGGCGTGGGGGTCGGTTTCGCCCCGCTGGGTTGGGCCCCTGCCGGAGCCGCCCCGGCGATCAATGTGCATACCAGCATAAGCAGGCCCAGAGTTACAACAACACTGTTGCGGATTTTCATTATCTCTCCTTCTTTGGTCGCTATAATCCTCACGCTACGAACATATAATAGCACAACTCAAGATGTACGTCAACTTGTAGTAGGTGGGGTGCCTACTTGTGCCGGGGATTATGCGGCTTGCCGGGGCGGCGGGGGCTGTGCTACACTGAGGTAACTTAGCAGAGGAGGGTCGTGGGATGGCGAGTGGACCGGAGCGGGTGCAGGCGGCGCTGCTGGCGCTGGGGTTAGACACGCAGGTGGTGCGAGTGCCGGGGAGCGCGAAGACGGCGCAAATGGCGGCGGACTCGGTCGGCTGCGCGGTGGGGGCGATTGTCAAGTCGCTGGTGTTCGTGGTGGACGGCACGCCGGTGCTGGTGCTCTGTGCGGGCGACCGGCGGGTGGACGCGGCGAAGCTGGCGGCCCTGCGCGGGGCGGAGTCGGCAGGGATGGCCCCGGCGACGGTGGTGCGCGAGGCGACCGGCTACGCCATCGGCGGGGTGCCGCCGCTGGGGCACGCCACCGCGCTTCCTCTCTATATGGATCAGGCCGTTTTGCTCTGGCCGCTGGTCTACGGAGCCGCCGGTGCTCCTGACGCCCTGTTCCCCATCGAGTCGGCCACGCTGCTGACGGTGACCGGGGCGGACGTGGTGGATGTGAGCGAGGCGCAGGCGTGAAACGTGATGCGTGATACGTGATGCGTGATACGTGATGCGTGATACGTGATGCGTGATACGTGATGCGTGATGCGTGATAGGGATCAGGGATCAGAGTTACGCAATACGCAATACGCAATACGCATCACGCAATACGCCGTACTCGTCACGCATCACGCATCACGCATCACGCAGGGGAGCACGGATGGAGGGCGGAGACAGCGCTTATTTGCAGGCCGTGTATGCCCGGCTGCTAGAGCGGTATGGGGCGCAGGGGTGGTGGCCCGCCGCGACGGTGTGGGAAATGATCGTCGGGGCGGTGCTGACGCAGCATACCAGTTGGACGAATGTGGAGCGGGCGCTGGCGCGGCTGGTGGCGGCGGGGGCGCTGTCGCCGGAGGGGATGCGGGCGCTGGATGCGGCGACCCTGGCAGAGCTGATCGCCCCGGCGGGATCACGGGTACGCAAGGCGGCCACGCTCCTGGGGGTCCTGACCTGGCTGGACGCGACCTATGGCGGCGATCTGGTGCGGATGCAGGCGGCTCCGGTGGCGACATTGCGGCCCCAGTTGCTGGCGTTGCCCGGCATCGGGCCGGAGACGGCGGATTGCATCGTCCTCTACGCGGCGAAGGAGCCGTCGTTCGTGATTGATGCCTACACGATCCGGCTGATGGCCCGGCTGGGGGTGTGCGCGCCGACGGTAGGCTACCATGAATTGCAAGCGCGGTTCCACGCGGCGCTACCCCCCGACGCGGCCCTGTTCGGGGAGTACCACGCGCTGATCGTGGTGCATGGCAAGGTGACCTGCCGGGCACGCGGGCCGCGCTGTGGCGACTGTGTGCTGCTGGCGCGGTGTGCGTATGGCCGAGGTCAGACGACAGAAATCAGCTAGCTGAGAGCGGAACCGTGTCGCACAGGCGCGAACGGAAGAGTCGGTCATCCCGCCCTGGCCGGGTAGGTGCCAGCCTTGCGTTTACCCCGGCGACTCCTTATAATACAGGGATCGTATAGGAAATAGGCACCGACAAAGGAGAAAAACGATTGAGCCGGAATTGGCAGGGCTGGGGCGATGGGGTCGTCCACGCAACCACGATTATCGCGGTCCAGCGCGACGGGCAAACCGCAATGGCCGCCGACGGGCAGGTGACGGTCGGCGACATTGTGCTGAAGAACACGGCGCGGAAGCTGCGCCTCCTCTATAACGAATCGGTGATCGCGGGCTTTGCCGGGGCGGTGGCCGACGCGCTGACCCTCTTCGAGAAGTTCGAGTCCCAACTGGACCGCTATCGCGGCAACCTGCGCAAGGCCGCCGTCGAACTGACCAAAGAGTGGCGCACCGACCGCTACCTGCGCCGCCTGGAAGCCCAGTTGATCGTGGCCGACTCCAGCGGCCTGCTCATCCTGTCGGGCGAGGGCGACGTGATCGAGCCGGACGGTGGGGCAGTCGCCATCGGCACGGGAGGCCCCTATGCCCTGGCTGCCGCCCGCGCCCTGCTGGCCCACACTACCATGCCCGCCGACGAAATCGCCCGCGTGGCGATGGAGATTGCCGGGCAGATCTGCATCTTCACCAACGACAATATCACCCTCTATGTGATCAACAGCGGCCCCGCCGCCGACGGCACCGCCACCGACGGCAAGGCTGTGGAGGAAGACACCGCCCCGCCGGAGGAGACCCCCACCCCCCTGGCCCCCCGTGCGCCTGTGCGCCGTCGCACCCGCCGCGTCCCCGCGCCGCAGCCGATAGCCGACGAGTCGCCGGAGTAAGGGACTGCCGGTGCCTTGCGCCAGCCCGGCCTCGCGCCCCGGCGCGCACCCACCGCCTGCTCGATCCCGAGGTAGACGAGCTACGGATCAAGACGGCGACCCTGCGGTCGCTGCTGCCCATCCTGTTCTTCACCCTGTCGATCCCGGTGGCGCTGCTGATCCATCCCTATGCCGCCGAAGTGGTCTGGGGCCTCTCGGCGCTGACCCTGTTCCGCTTCTAGGGCCACCGCCTGCCGGGATTTAAGCGTAAAGCCCCGCCGATCCGGTATAATAAGATCAGATCCATATCTCTATCGTGGGATCCTTTTTGTTGGCGCAGAAATAGGTATAGATCGGTACCGCAATATCCGCCCATCGGGACTTGCCGGGAGTACGTATCTGGTGTATTGTGATAGATAACAGATATTGAATTTGTAAAACAGCCGGGATCGGCTGGAGGGAAAGGTAACACTGTGCAGCAACGGACGCCGCGCCAGATTGTGGCGGAACTAGACAAGTATATCGTGGGGCAGGAGGCCGCGAAGCGCGCCGTGGCGGTGGCATTACGCAACCGCTACCGCCGCCAGCTCTTGCCCGATGCGCTGCGGGATGAGGTCATCCCGAAAAATATCCTGATGCTCGGGCCGACCGGGGTCGGCAAGACCGAGATCGCCCGCCGCATGGCGAAGCTGATCGACGCGCCTTTCATCAAGGTCGAGGCGACCAAGTTCACCGAGGTCGGCTATGTGGGCCGGGACGTAGAGAGCATCATCCGCGACCTGACCGAGATCGCGGTAACGATGGTCCACGACGAAAAGCTGGACGAGGTGCGCGAACGCGCCGAGGGCCTGGCAACCGAACGGATCATCAACCTGCTGGTTGACCAGCATATGCGTGAAAAAGAAGGGAACGCGACCCGCCCCACCCGCCGCGCGGCCCTGGTCGGGGCCACCGAACTGGCCGCCACCGACCCCGAACGCGAGAACGTGTCGCCCCGGATGAGCGCCGCGCAGGAGCGCACGCGGGCCAGCACCCGCCGCCGCCTCACCCGCCTGCTCTCGCAGCAAAAGTTGGAAGACACCACCGTCGAAATTGACCTCGACGGCAACGACTCCGAGCCGTTCGGCGGCGTGCTGGAGTTCATGCCCGGCATGAGTTCCGAGGAGATGACCGAGAGCTTCCAGGACTTCATCGAGCAGTTCCCGTCGCAGCACCGCCGCCGCAGCCGCAAGGTACCCGTGAGCGAGGCCCGGCGCATTCTCACCCAGGAAGAGGCCCACAAGCTGGTGGACTTCGATACGGTGATCGAGTCGGCCTTACAGCGCGTGCAGGACAACGGCGTCGTCTTCATTGACGAACTGGACAAGATCGTCGGCCCGGCGGTCGAGGTCGGGGCCGATGTGTCGGGCGAGGGCGTGCAGCGCGACCTCCTGCCCATCGTCGAAGGCTCCACGGTGCAGACCCGCTACGGCCAGGTGAAGAGCGACCACATCCTCTTTATCGCCGCCGGGGCCTTCCACCAGGCCCGCCCCAGCGACCTGATCCCCGAACTCCAGGGCCGCTTCCCCCTGCGGGTCGAGCTATCGCCCCTCTCGCAGGAAGACCTGGCCGCTATCCTGACCCAACCGGAGAACGCGCTGACCAAGCAATACATCGCCCTGCTCAGCACCGAAAGCGTCACCCTCCAGTTCAGCGAGGACGGCCTGGAACGCCTGGCCGAGGTGGCGATGCTGCTCAACGAGCGCACCGAGGACATCGGGGCGCGCCGCCTCCACACAATCATGGAACAGGTGCTCGAAGAAGTCTCCTTCGACGCCGACACCCGCAGCGGCGAAACCGTCACCATCACCCGCGCCTTCGTTGACACCCGCCTCGATGGCGTGCTGGAAGACGAAGACCTGAGCCGGTTTATTCTCTAACTGCTCCGCCTTTCGCCCGAACCCCGGATCGGCCTGAAGGCGGATAGGCGGGTTGCAGCAAACGACTACAATAGGGAAGCAGAGGGGGCGCACCCAGGTGCGTCCCCTTTTAGCGTCACGTGCTGAGGAGGAACAGGAGAATGGCGGAAGAAATCCGGCCTCTGGCGACCGAGGCGGAAGTAGACCAGTTTGTGAACATGGTCGGCCAGGCGTTTCGCGGCTCGCCCGAGCAGGCGGCGCGGCGGCGGCCCCACACCCGCATCGAGGAATTGCGCGGCCTGTTCGTTGATGGCGAGATGCGGGCGACCCTGCGGCTGATCGATATGCCCCTCTGGTTCGGGGCGGCGACGGTCCCCAGCGGCGGTCTCTCCGGTGTGGCGACCCCGCCCGAATATCGCCGCCAGGGCTACATCGGGCGGCTGCTCCGCGCCACGCTGACCGAGATCCGCGATCGGGGCTGGCCGCTGTCGCCCCTCTACCCCTTCTCGTTCCCCTTCTACAAGCGCTACGGCTGGGAACACGTTACCGACAACCACACCTACACCCTGCCCGTCGAGCGCCTGCCACGCACTAAAGACAGCGGCACCTGGCACGCCGTCACCCGCAGCACCGATTTCAACAGCGACCCCGAAACCGGCGGCGTGACCGAGGAGGACCTGGCCGCGCTGATGAGCATCTATGACGCCTGGGTGGTGGGCCGCAACGGGCCGATGAACCGCGATGCCCGCTGGTGGCGCAACAACAAGCTGGCCGTGGGCCGCGACAAGCGCCCCGACGCCTACCTCTGGCGCGACGCCACCGGCCAGCCCCGCGCCTACGTCATCTACAGCTTTGCGCCCTTGAGCCACGAATGGGATCGGCGGCTGGAGGTATGGAATTGGGCCGCGCTCGATGCCCCCGCCTTCCTGGCCCTCCTCCAGTTCCTGCGCCAGCACGACAGCCAGGCACGGGAAGTGCGGATCACCGTCCCCGAAGCGACCCGCTTCCTGGCCCTGTTCGACGATCCCGAATTTAAGGTCGAAGTCGAAGCCGGGCTGATGCTGCGCCTGGTGGACGTGCCTGCCGCCCTGGCTGCTCGCCGCTACCCCCCCGCCGTCCAGGCCAGCCTCACGCTGGCCGTCAGCGACCCGCTGCTCGCCTGGAATACCGGCACCTTCACCCTGACCGCCGAGGGCGGCACCGCGACTGCCGGTCCATCCACCACCGCCCCCGGCCTCAGCCTCGACGTGCGCACCCTGGCCCGCCTCTACAGCGGCTATCTCACCCCCGCCGAGGCGGCAGCGCTCGACCTCGTCACCGTCCACAATCCCGCCGCCCTGGCCGCCGCCACTGCCCTCTTCGCCGGTCCCCGCCCCGCCATCTTCGACTTCTTCTAGCCGCAAAGCTGGTAGAAATCAGAAATCAGAAGTCAGACATTAGAAATTAGACATCAGACATCAGCAATCAGCCGTCCAGGGAGTAGCAGTTACTCCCTGGACGGGCTGATTGTTGACGGTTGACTGCTCACGTCTAACGTCTAATTCTAATTTCTGATTTCTAATTTCTAATCCCCTAGCTGATGACGGTCCAGGTAATAAACAACCCGGAGAGAATGCGGAAGGCCGTGACCGACCCGGCGACCACCCAGCAAAAGGCACGGGGGTTCTCCAGAGTCACGGCCAGGTAAGAGGTAGACCAGGAAGATCACCAGCAGGCGGCATGGCATGTCCACAACCGATCGCCAGAAAGCACATTCACGATGATCAGCGGGTTATCGGGCCGCAGCACGGCCAGCGCCCGCACCCCTATTCGCACGCTTCACGTTTCACGCTTCACGTTTCACGCTTCACGTTTCACGCATTCCTCATCGCGCATCGCGCATCGCGCGTCCCTCGTCACGGCACCCACACCCGCCGGACCCCCGTCGCCAGCGGACCACTCACCGTCCCATCCAGCGTCAACACCTGGAGCGTGCCGTCGGGCAGTAGATAGAGCAGCGCCGCCCCGCCCGGCGCGGCCAATGCCCCCGGCACTGCGACCAGGCCAGGCGCATACAGGCCGCTGTAGAGGCGCGTGGGCGGCCCCGGCACCCCCTCCGGTGACAGGGCCACACTATAAAGCGTATACGCCTGCCGGGCACTGTTCGCTCGCGGGTAGCCGACAGTGATCAGCAGGTAATCGTCCTGTGGGGTGCGCCGGATACTGACCGTGCTGTCGGGCGTACTCGGCACCTGCACTTCGCGCTTGGTCGTGAGCACCTGGGTGGGCTGGAGCACCAGGCGGGTGTCGGTCGCCTCCGGGTGCTGGGTGAGCACCCAGGCCCCGTGGGCCGACAGATCAAACGCCGAGGCGGTCAGCGGCGGCGGTAAGCTGGTCCAGATCGTGGCCTGCATCCCGGTGTCCAGGTTAATCAGCGTCTGGCGGCGGCCATTATAATCACTGTGATCGCTGAGGATCTGGGTGGGCGGACCCCCCGGCACGAAGTGCGCCGTCAGGCGGCTGCGATCCACATAGCCGTCCGGGGGCGGGTCCAGCGAGTCGAGCACGATCTCGCGGCGCGAAAGGAACGGCCCTTCGTTGGGCACGTCGCGCCGCACCAGTACCTGCCGCAGCCAGGGCTGATTCCAGGGCGGGTTGGCTAGCGTCGTCGTGAAGAGCACCGCCTGCCCATCGGGGCTGATCTGCGCGTCCTGCACCTGGCCGTCGGCCACCGTCACCGCGTCAAAGACCACGCCGGTGGCATCGCTCAGATAGAGCCAGGTACGCAGCGGCGGGAAGGTGAGCGGATCGTTGTAGGCCAGCAGCAGCCAGCCATGCACCGAGTCGGTCGCGTTGATCGTCCAGCCGGGCGTCAGCCAGATGGGGCGGACGGTGCGCGCCGCATAGTCATAATAGACGGCCTGTGTCCCCGGCCCGGTGGGGCTGAACCACCAGAAGCCCGCCGGGGCCGCGGTCGCTGTGCCGTCGGGCGACAGGTCGGCGGGCAGCGTTTCCACGCGGGGGTGCGCCAGGTCGGCCAGGTCGGCCAGCATCAGCACCCGGTGGGTGGGGTCGCCGTGCGCCCCCGTCGCGGGCCAGATGGTCCCGTCGTAAACCACCCAGCGCCCGCCCCCGGTATACAGGCGCACCCGGCTGGTGCTGTCACTGCCGGGCAGCCGCCAGGGGATCGCGCCTCGCCCCCGCGCCAGATCCAGCCCGCCGGTGGGGCCAGCCGATCCATAGATCGCCCCGGCAGCCTGCTGCTGGACCAGGGCCGTCCGCGCCGCCGGGAGCCGCCTGGCGACCTCGCGGAAATCCGGCTGCAACGCGGCCACACTGCTGTAGGCCCGCGCCGCCGTGCCCCATTCGCGGCGCCCCTCGGCGGCCAGCGCCGTATCGTACAACCGGGTGAGCGTCTGGAGCGTGGCCCGCGCCGCCGCTGCCCGCGCCGGGGCATCGTGATAGCCCCCCGCCGCCTCAAAGGCCAGCAGCGCCGTGGCCCACTGGTGCCCGGCCACCGCCGCCGCCCCCCGGTGATACGCCGTCGCCCCGTGCTCCTGCTGCCACCAGTCTACCCCCCCGGCCAGCAGCACCGCCAGCAACAGCCCCACGCCCAGCACCCATTCCCAGTGCCCGCGCAGCGCCCCCCAGCGCGCCGCCCGTGCCGTCGCCGGGCGCGCGGCCCCCTCCGCTGCCGGGGGCCGCGCATCCCCCTCCAGCGGCTCGCCGCACTCAATACACCACGTCATCTGGGGCCGGTTGCCCGCCCCACACCACGGGCACCGCCCGGCACGACTCACCATCCGGCCTCTCCTAGCAATGAGCAATGAGCAATGAGCAATGAGCAATGAGCAATGAGCAATGAGCAATGAGCGATGAGAAGTTGCTCGTAGCGTGAGTCACGCATCACGTTTCACGCATCACGTTTCACGCATCACACCTCATCGCTCATCGCTCATTGCTCGTCTACTGCACGCCTGACACCGACCACGGCTGCGCGGCGGCGACCCAGAACTCGATCGCCGCCGGGGCGACCAGCAGCCAGTCGTGCCCATCGGGGCGCAGCGCATAGAGGCCCGGCGCGTGGGCACCGTCACCGGGCACCGCGCTCGTCTGCATCGGCGTGACCAGGGCCAGCAGGTGCCGCCCATCCGGCGTCAGCGCCACATTCCGCAGCCAGCTCGGCGAGGGTAAGCGATGATCCAGCAGCGTCGTGATCGCGCTGTTGCTCGGCCCCCCCCGCCCATCGGGCACCGGCACGCTCAACAGGCGGCTATGCTGCTCCCCGCTGGTGGTGAAACTGCTCAGCGCATAGAACGCATACTGCGCGTCGCCCGAAAATCCGATCCAGGTCGGCAAGTCGGCGGGCACCAGCGTGGTCCAGGCGGCCCCCCCGGTCGTGGGCTGCACTACCATCTGCGACAGGATCGTGGTCCCCGTGGCGCTCCACACCTCCAGTGCCAGCCAGCGCCCGCCGGGGCTGACCACCGGCGGGGTCGCCCCCAGGTGCCAGGTGCCGTCGCCGGTCGCCCGTGTCGTCAACGGCTGGCGCACCCCGGTCGCCGGATCGTAGATCGCCAGTGACGCATCGCTCTGCGTGATCAGCAGGCGCGGGCTGTCGGGCGTTGCGCCGGGCAAAAACCGCGCGCGCAGGGTATGATAGAGCCATTCCCGCTGGGCCACCCGCACCGAATCGATCTCGTGCCGCCCCGGGGCCAGATCGCTCCCCGGATAATATTTTAAGAGGCTGGTATCGAACAGCACCAACGCATCCTCGACCCCCCGGCTATCGGGAAGCGGCTGCGTCACCCGGTAGGCAAAATAGCGCCCGCCGGGGCTGATCGTCATCTCGGCCACCGTGCCCACCTCGCGGACCAGCAGGTGCGTATGCTGCCCCCAGGCATCGCCCAGCAGCACGGCAGTGCTCTCCGGTGGGTCGAGCCAGGCCGGGATACCAGGGGCCGGGGTATGCTGATCGTGGTCCAGCAGGATCGTCCGCCCTTGCACCGGATCGCGGGCCACAATGCCCGGCGCGCACGGCACCAGCGTAATCCCCCCGCTGGGAGTCCAGGGGGTCGCCGTCGGCAGCACGGCGTAGTAAAGCTGATCTTCCACCTGCCACCAGAAGCCGCTGCTGTCGGTGCGGAACTGCGCGCTCACCACCCCGGCAGGGCTGCCGGGCGGCAGGTCCAGCCGGGCCATCACCCCCGTGCGCAGGTCGAGCAGGTGGGGCACGCGCAGGTGGTGCTCGGGCCGATCCTCGATATAGGTGCTGTAGATCGCCCAGTGCCCGTCAGCGGAGACGGCGTGGACCTGGCTGTTGGCGTCGGTGTTGGGGATCGGGCGGGGGTCGCTGCCGTCGGCGTGCGACCACCAGAGGGCCGGGTCGCCCGGCCCGGCAGGCACCCGGTAGAGCAGCGCCCCCGCCGCCGCCCGCGCCGCTGCCCAGCGGCGGTCCAGCGCGGGGTAATCGGGCTGGATCGTCGCCATCGCGGCATAATCGAGCGTGGCCGCCCACCAGGCCCCGGCCTGGCCTGCCGCTGCCGCCGTGGCCTCGCGCTGCGCCAGGGCGGTGACGATCACCTGGGCGGCGGCGCGGCGGCGGGTGGCGTCCTGGTAATCCCCGGCAGTGGTGAAGGCCGTCACGGCGGCGGCCCAGTGCTGCGCCCCGACCGCAGCGATGCCCTGGCGGTAGGCCGCCGCCTGGCGGTCCCGCGCCGCCTGCTGCTCCGTGTTCCAGCGGTCCATGAGCAAGACCGCACACAGCAGCCCCACCCCCAGCAGCACCTCGCGCAGGCTCAACGAGATCGCGGGCAGGCCCCCCCGGCCCGGGGCGGCCTCTGGCGGCGCCCGCCCCGGCCCAGCCGCCAGCGTCGCGGCGTCAAACGACTCGCCACACTCGATGCAAAAACTGGCCCCGGCCCGGTTCGGGGCCGCGCAGAACGGACAGCGCATTCGCCCAACTCCCTCGCTAGCGGGTTCCCGATCCTCCCATTATAGCATACCCCCGCCGCCCAGAACGTGACGCGTGAAACGTGAAACGTGAAACGTGATGCGTGATGCGTGATGCGTACCCTAACCACCAACCACCAACCACTAACCACTAACCACTAACCACCAACCACTCAGCACTCAGCACTCAGCACTCGTCACGCATCACGCATCACGCATCACGCATCACGGCAACGTATGCACCGCATCCGGCGCGAACGGCGCGGCCAGGGCGTACAGCGCCGCCACCCCATGATCCAGGGTCACGTCCAGCGAGCCGTCATAGGTCCGCACATGGAGGTCGGTGCCGGAGAGCATGGCGAACCAGGACGGCCCGAACACCAGCGGCCAGCCCTGCCCGCCTGGGGACAGGTCGCCGCTATAGAGCAGCGTCGAGGCGGAGATCGGGCCACCGCCGGTGCGGGCATCGCCAAAGTGGCGCGCCACCGGCGGCTCGCGCAGCAGCCCCGCCAGCGGCAGGCTGTAGACCCGGGGCATCATCCCCGTGGGGGCGGGAGGGAGTTGGGCGCTCAGATAGACCAGATAATCCCCGAAAAGCCAGGCCGTGCCGAGCCGCTGCCCCAGCAGCCACGGGCGCAACGTCAGCGTCCCCGTCCCCTTGCTGACATAGATCAGCGCGTCGCCGTCGCGGAACTGGGGATACGGCTGCCACCCAAACACCAGGCCGGGATCGCCCGCGCTCTCCCGCACCCACAACCCGGCCCCCAGGCGGCCCGGCCCGGTCCATAGCACGTCCGGCAGCGCGTCAGGCGTGGCCGGGTCGTAGAGGCTGATTGTGCTCCCCGCCGCCGCCTGGTGCAAGAGCACGATCTGCCCGGCGTGCGGCCCATCGGTGAGGAAGATTGCGCTCACGCCGGGGGCCTCGGATGGCGTGACCGCCTGCTGCAACAGGGTCCGCACCGCCGCCGGGTCCAGCACCGCCTGCGCCGCCAACTGCGTCCGGTCCAGCAACCGCACGTATTGCACGTCCTGCGTGCGGTCGGCCTGCGACTCGGTGCTCAGCAGCAACACGCGCCGCCCGTCGGGGCTGAACTGGGCGTGCAACACCAGCCCCGGCACGGCATACAGCGGTTGCGGGCGGCTAGCGCCCCCGGCGTAGTAAAGCAGGCTGGTCGGCAGGTCACCCGTCGCCTGGCTCAGGTCGGCCAGCAAATAATGGATGCCATCGGGGGCCAGGTCCAGCACCATCCAGTCGGGGCCGGGCAAGACCAACGCCTGATAACGGGGGTCGCTGGCCGCCTGGTAGGTCAGGTCCGCCGTCCCATAGCCCTGCACGCGGGCCAGTTGCGGGCTGCGCAAGCGGCGGTCCACAATGCCCCACACCCCCGCCGCGCTCACCCGGTAGCTGTTGAAATCGTCCGGGTTGAGGGTGAAAGTGCGGATCGCTGCCGGGCTGCTCCCCAGGTCGGCCCGGACGACCACCCGCGTCCCGGTCGCGCGGGGCAGCCCCGGATTCGGCCCGTCGTAGAGGACATAGCGCGGTGCCCCCGTCGCCAGCACCTGGCTCGCCGGATCGCTCCCCGCCAGCCACTCCCAGGCTCCCGCCGCATAGCGGTACAATCCCGGCGGCTGGGCGGTCGGGCGCAGGGCCACTGTGTCGCTCAAGACCCCGCCCAGCAGCGCCCCCTCCACCCGGCGGGTCAGCGTGACGGTGTCCCTGTACGTCACCTGCAACGCCGCCACCCCCTGGAGGGCGATCATCGCCTGCGGATAATTGGCGGAGGCCAGCGCCGTCTGCGCCACGCCATAGAGCCGGTCGCGCTCGGCCACATTCGCCGCCGCCTGAGCCGCCCGCTTCGCCGCGTCGCGATACGTCCCTAGATCCCCGAACGCCGCCGCTGCCGCGTCCCACTGCTGCGCCCGCGCCGCCTGGTCCCCCACCCGGTACGCCGCTGCCTCGCGCTCCTGCTGCTGCCAATCCCAGCCCGCGAACAGCAGCACCCCCAGCAGCAGCAGCCCCGCCAGCAGCACCTCGCGCCGCCGCCCCCGCCCTGCGGGCACCGGTGGCTCCGGGTCCAGGTCTTCAATCGGCGCATACGTGGTCACGACAGGTTCTCTCGGCACAGCAGTCCCCCTTCGCTAACCCTTTCCTTTCATTATACACCCACATACACCCACGGGATACACACCCACATACACCCCTTACGCTGGACCCCACGGCTGTTGCAAAGTCGTTCGGTGCGGGCCGATCTACCCCTGTCATCCTGAGCGCAGCGAAGGATCTTGTTGGCGATCAACGGTGCCGAGGCCACGATCGCGATCTTCCCTGACGATTGGGCGGCCCCAACACGATCCGTCGCCGCGCTCAGGATGACAGAGGTGGACTCTACAACAGCCGTGCGCTGGCCCCCATTCAAAATTGCTGGCAAAATTGGCGGCCTGGGGGCTTGACAACGTGCGAAAAGAGTGGTATAGTAACATCAAGATATATAAAGATATATCGTTACACATAATCAACAGAGGAGAGATTTAATGAACGACCATAACAACCACAACAACGAACACAGACGATTAGGACAAAGGAGAGACTTAATGAAAGACCATAACAACCATAACAACCACAACGAACAACGACAAACACGACACTTAGAGGGTTCGCCCAGGGCAGGTGTAACCGGGGAGCGCGAGCACCGGCACAACAGGCCGCTGGCGACCGAGCAACGGCACGGGCCGCAAGACGGCGAAGGCCGCAACCGTGCCCCAGGGTTCCCGCTGGGGCGGCACCACGGGCTGCCCTGCGGCCCCCACGAGGAACGCGGGCCGCAGAGCAATGGGCCGCACCGCCCCGAACGCGGCGGCGGACATGGCGGGATCGGCCTGCGAGGCCGGGGCCGCCCGCAAGGGGAAGAACGCGGGCCGCAGGACAGCGCGCCGCAACGCCCCGAACATGGCGGCGGACGGGGGGGGATCGGTCTGCGAGGCCGGGGCCGCCCGCATGATACAGACGGAGAACGCGGCCACGGTCCCGGTCCCCGGCGCGGCGGTGGCGGCGGCGAATTCCACGATCACGACGGGCACCGCCGGGGCGGTGGGCGCTTCGGCGGGCCGCCGGGCGAGGGCCGGGCACGGCTGGAGCGCGGCATGTTGCGCTACGTGATCCTCGATGTGCTTAAGCAAGACCCCCGGCACGGCTACGAGATGATCAAGCAGATCGAGGAACAGACCCAGGGTCAGTACGCGCCCAGCCCTGGTACGCTCTACCCGACGTTGCAATATCTGGAAGATCTCGGCCTGGTCAGCGCGAACCAGGCCGAAGGGCGCAAAGTGTACCAGATCACCGACACCGGGCGGGCCGAACTGGCCGAACGTGCTGACAGCGTAAACAGCTTCTGGGACCGCTTCAAGGAGCAGGAACTAACCTCCTCCATCCAGCACGAGGTGGAATTCCTCCGCGACGAGCTGGACGATCTGAGCCGGACGGTCTGGAACAGCCTGCGCACCGCCATGGCGGGAGGCGACACGCGGACCGTGCGCGGGGTCCGCACTGCAATCGAACGCTGCCAGAACGAGATCCGCGAGATCGTCACTCGCGGCCCCGAAACCCCGCACACCGACGATGGATCGGCGTAAGCGGAACACCAGCGCGTGGGGGGCAACGGCCCCCCACAGGACCAGACAAGCCCAATCAACCAGGAAAGGTGGAACCGTGAATATGAATACCCCATTTAATGAGATCTACTCGATCGCCCAAGAACGTGAAAACGAACGACGCGAAACCGCACATCAACCATACAACCTCGGCCCGCAAGCGCACACGCTGCGCGAGAGCATCGCCCACCTGCTGCGCACAGTGGCCGAACAGCTAGCCCCCGAACAGACCGCAGAGCGCGAACGCGCAACGGCCTGAACCAACAAAGCCCCCGATCAGCCCGCTAGATTAGCTAGCCGGGCATCCACGATTCCGGCGCATTAACCCTTCCTGCCCCCCCAAACCCCACTCAGCCCGCTAGATCAGCTAGCCGGGCATCCACGATTCCGGCGCGTGAAACCTGCCCGAAATCAGCCAACGCACCACCCCGGCCACGATTCTAACACAACTCCAACGCCCCCAAAGTTGACAGTGATACTATCAGGGTCTATAATTAAAGCAGACATAACCACGGAATCAAGGTGGAGAAACGTGCCAACGATGCAATACAAAGACTATTATAATGTGCTCGGCGTCAAGCGCGATGCCACGCAAAAAGAAGTCAAAGCCGCTTATCGCAAGCTGGCGCGCAAATACCATCCCGACGTAAACCCCGGCAACAACGAGGCCGAAGCGCGGTTCAAAGAGATCAACGAAGCCTACGAAGTGCTCAGCGATGAAGAGAAGCGCAAGAAGTACAACCGCTTTGGCTCCGAATGGGAGCAGTTCGAGAAGATGGGTGCCCAACCGGGAGCCAACCCTGATTTTTCGCAGTGGGCCAGCCAGCAGGGCTATGCCCCCGGCAGCGGCAACTTCCGCACCACCGGCGGCACCATGCCCGGCGGGGCCGACTTCAGCGACTTCTTCGACATGCTCTTCGGGGCGGAACGCGCCGGAAGCATGGGCGGTAGGGGCGGCATGGGCAATGTCGGCGGCGTCGATCCG
>JBBSAN010000056.1:0-15704 GCA_038252265.1 Chloroflexia bacterium | reverse complement strand
GGATGACAACGGGGGGCGGCCTGCTCCGAATCGACTTTGCATCAGCCGTGAGCGCTCAGCGCTCGCCCTTGCGTGTCAGTCGGCTTTGTGCTAGACTCCAGCTATGATCATTGACTGCCACAGCCACGTCTTCTTCGACGAGGTGCGGGTGCGGCGGGCAGTGTTTCAGGATCGCGATCCCTGGTTCGGCACCCTCTATGAGCGGCCCGGCGCGAAACTGGCGACGGCGGAAGACGTGGTGGCGGCGATGGCGGCGGCGGGCGTGGACCGCACGGTGATCATGGGCTTCTGCTGGCGCGATGGGGGATTGTGCGCCGCGCACAACGACTACCTGATCGATGCCGTGCGGCGTTATCCCGACCGGCTGATCGGCTTCGCCACCGTGCAACCGTTGGACGGGATCGCGGCGGCGCACGAGTTGGAGCGCTGCCTCCAGGCGGGGCTGCTGGGTTGTGGCGAGTTGGGACCGGATGGGCAGGGCTTCGACCTCACCAACCCGGGCCACCTGGGACCGATTGCGGAAGTCTTGATCGCGGCGGATCGCCCGCTGCTGGTCCACAGCAGCGAGCCGGTGGGGCACCAGTACGGGGGCAAGGGCACGGTTTATCCGCCCAAACTGTTGGCGGCGGCGCAGGCGTTCCCCGACCTGAAGCTGATTTGCGCGCACTGGGGCGGCGGCTTGCCGTTTTATGCATTGATGCCCGAAGTGGCGGCGGCGCTCCGCAACGTCTATTACGATACCGCGGCTTCGACCTATCTCTACGATTTCAATATTTTCGCGCTGGGTGTGCGCCTGGTCGGAGCCGGGCGCATCCTGTGGGGCACCGATTATCCGCTGCTGGGGCAGCGCCGCTTTCTGGAACGGGTGCGAGCCGTGGGCCTTGATCCCGCTGACGAAGCGGCCATTCTCGGCGGCAACACCGCCCGCCTGCTCCGGCTGGACGAGTGGGCAGTGGGCAGTGGGCAGTAGGCAGTGTTGTTTGATCACTAATCACTGACCACTAACCACTAACCACCAACCACTAACCACTCACGACCGACCACTGACCACTGACCACTCGTTTGGAGCCGCCGTGGCGCTGATGGGACAACTGGGGGAATTCCACCTCTATAATATTATCGCGCTGTTGCAGGTCGAAAAGCAGACCGGCGAGCTGGCGGTGGAGAATGCCGAGGGCGGGCGGGTGGCACTCTATTTGCAAGAGGGCCAGATCATCCATGCCGTCAACGGGACGGTGAGCGGTTTTGAAGCGGCGATCCCCCCGTTCGCCTGGCCGAGCGGCAAGTTCCACTTTGAAGCCTACACGCCCGACATCGCCCCGACCATCACCGAGGGCAACAGCGCCATTGTCAACGCCGGGCGCCAGCACGCGGTCGAGGCGACTGAAGTGCTGGCGCGGGTGCCCTCGGTCCACATGATCCTCAAGCTCATGCCGAACGCCCAGGCCCAGGGCGGCTACATCAACCTGGCCCCCGACGAGTGGCGCTTCCTGACCCTGGTCGATGGTCGGCGCGATCTGGCCGCGATTAGTGGGATGCTGGACCGGGACCACTACGCCGTGCGGGTGATCGCCAACCGGCTGCTGAAAGAGAGGCTGGTCGAGCCGGTGGACCCGCGGCGGTTTATGGTTCGCATGGTTGTGCAACCCATTGACAGCCAATCGCGCCCCCCGGCGGACCCGATGCTCGCTTTGATGGATGACCTGGCCCTCGATTTGTTGGTCAAGGGCCAGCCGCGCCGCCGGGTGCAGATCCGGGTGCTCACGGCCAATGACCGCAGCGAACTCCTGACCGTGGAGGGCCGCCCCGACCTGGCCGACTGGCTGCTCCTCAGCACCGTGGCAATGCTCCGCCTCCAGGTGGCCCGCAACGATTATATCCATGTGACACTGCTTGACGACGAGAAGTGACGAGCAGTGAGTTGCGAGTTGCGAGTTGCGAGTTGTGTTTGGCGAAAGGAGCTTTGGATGGAAGGGAGTAGGAGAGTACGCTCATATCGAGATCTGAATGCCTGGCGAAAGGCGATGGATTTGGTGGAACTGGTGTACGCTGCGACCCGAAGTTGGCCGAAGGATGAGATGTATGGCTTGACTAATCAGATCCGGAGGGCAGTCGTCTCTATTCCCTCGAACATTGCCGAAGGCCAGGGACGTGGTCCTTCCAAAGAATTCCTCCACTATCTTCGCATTGCTCGTGGCTCCTTGTTGGAAGTGGAGACCCAGGCCCTGATTGCTCAACGCCTGGGTTACCTTCAAGCCGATGTTGCAGAGCACCTCCTCAGCAACACTGATAAGGTTATCCGCCTGATCAGCGGCCTCGCTCGCTCTATCACTGTTTCCTGACAACTCGCAACTCGCAACTCGCAACTCACAATTCGTTCCCCGTTGGCGCATCCTCGATCAACGTTGTTCGTTGATCGTGATGAGGAGGGTGCTATAAGATGATTAGCGCGATGATACCATTAAGTGTGCCGAACGCCCGCAGGCAGAATCGCCGGGCGCGGAGCCTGGATAGCGAGAGCGTGGCCCAGGAATGGCTGCGGCTCGGAACCCGGTCGTCGTTGGATGGGCATCGCAGTGATGCCCGCTATTACTTTGTTCAGGCGGTGCGGAGCGATATGGAAAATCCGCGAGCCTGGCTCTATCTGGGCGGGGTGGCCGACGACCCGGCGCTGACCCTGTCCTGTATGCAGAAGGTGCTCCAGCTTGACCCGGACAACGCGGACGCCCGCGTCGGGCTGCTGTGGGCACGCACCCGGCTCGGCCTCTTGCCGCCCACCCCGGCCCCCGCCCCGTTCGCGCCGTTCACGGCAACGCGGGATGTGCCCCGGCATCCGCTGGACATGGCCGATACGCCGCCGCGCCCGCCCGACACCAGCGCCAGCCTGCTCCGCCAGGGCATCCACGCCGCCAACGAAGGCGACTCGGATCGTGCCCGCTACTACTTCCTCCGGGCGATCGCCCTGGACAGCACCAATGCCCGCGCCTGGCTCTACCTGGGCGGCACGGCCCGCGACCCGGCGCTGACCCTGGCGGCGATGGAGCAGGTGCTCACCGCCGAACCGAACAACCGCGCCGCGCAAGAAGGGGCCTTGTGGGCACGCAATAAGCTGGGCCTCACCACCGTCGGCCCGCACCTCTGGCAAAGCTGACCCGAATCGCGCTAATCATCACCGCCCGTAGCGGGGAGCATCGGCTCCCCGCTATTTTTGTGGGCGCCACCGGACGGACCTGCGATGCTGTTTGACAACGTGGCTTGCAAAATGCTATATTAACATTATAGCTAATGCATTATAGAACGGCAGGCTTTGATGGCTTTTACCCTTGAAGAAAACACGGATGTCCGCGACATTATCCGCCTGGCCCCGTCGGCCCCGTCCGAACTGCTGATCAGCCTCAGCGCGGTCCAGCAGCCCCCTGTGCGCCTGAAAACCTGGGCGGGGCAGGCGCGCGCCACGCTCGGCCCGGAATGGTTGGAGGAGGTCCGGTTTTTCACCGAAGAGTTCTGGCACAGCATGGCCTTCATGGACCTCACGGCAGACTACCCCGGCCCGGCGGACGAGGCGGATGGCTTCATCGAGTATATCGCGGCGCTGGATGCTGATACCTTCCTTTATTACCTCTGGGGGCGGCTCATCCCCCGCGAGGAAGTCCCCGCGCTGCGGCACCATCCCGAAGAACTGGTGCAGCGCATGTACGACTTCTACGAGGCGATCTGGCCGGGCAGCGGGCGCGATAAAACCAGCGGCCCGATGCTGGCCCGCAGCACCGTGATCGGCGAGGAGCTACAGACCCGGCTGGTGCAACTGCTCCGCGTGTACAATGCGCGCGTCTTCCACGCCGAACTGCCCGACCTGCGCCTGCGCTGGGCAGCCAGCATCGCCGAACAGCGCGCCGAACTGGAGCGCACCGAACCGGCGCTCTTCGTCAGCCGCATTGTCGGCTCGCACATGTTGCCGCCGATGTTCCCCGAAGGCACGCCCCTGCGCGAATTGCGCCTGGTACCATCCTACTTTCTCCGGCGCTCCCAGTTCCAGATCTGGGGCCACGGCACGATCATCGTCTTCTACGACGCCAGCCTGAGCAGCGAACGACTGGCGACGCTCGATCAGGAGGTGCAGGACATCGCCGCACTGGCCTCGGCCCTCTCCGACCCCAACCGCCTGAAGATCCTGCGGGCGATCAGCCAGGACCAGGAAGTCTACGGCCACAAGCTGGCCCGCCTGTGCGGGATCAGCCAGCCCGCCGTGTCGCGCCACATGGGCATCCTCAAGCGGGCCGGGTTGGTCGATGAGATTCCCAGCGATGGGCGCGTGCTCTACCGGCTGCGCCGCTCCGCGCTTGAAGATTTTGCCCCCCGGCTGCTCCACTACCTGGGCATTTAATGGGTGGGCCGGTAAAGATCCGCCTCAAGACTGATGTGTCTCGCTGCGTCCGGTGATATACTTATAACAAGTTAGTTAAGCGATTATAAAGACGGCCCACTCCATCCGGTGGGCATTTTAGACGCTGCCAGATTAACCCATTAGTTAAGAAGTTAAAGGAGGCTGGAGATGCAACATAACATTTACACCCTGGAGAAAGAGATGCTGCGCGGGATCGAAGAGCGCCGCCAGGCCGCTGCTCGCCCGCCCGCCGCGGATACCCCGAAGGGCCTGGGTAGGCTCCAGCAGTGGGAGGTGCTGGTCGTCACGCGCACCCTCGTCCGCATCGGCCCGCTGGTGCTCGCCTGGGACCGGCATTAACGCTTATTTCACGTAAACTTTGTGCGGGCATTGTGCCCCGGCATGACGAAGGAGCGGGTTCGCCGGCCATCCAGCCTGTCAACCCGCTCCTTCGCGTTTAGCACTTGCCTCGTGCCCGGTGTAGCCTTACAGCTTCACCACCTGGCCGGGCCGCGTGTCGATCGCGCTCATCGCGTTGCGGGTATCCACGATCAGGGGCGCGTACCGGGCGATCCAGGCGAAATCATAGGTGCTGTGATTGGTGGCGATGACCACGCAATCGCTCGCCGCCAGCCGCTCGGCGGTCAATTCCACCCCATCGATCACCTGCTCCTCGATCCGCACCTGGGGGATCACCGGGTCGTGATAGGTCACCTCGGCCCCCTTCTGCTCCAGCAGGCCGATAATATCCAGCGTCGGCGACTCGCGCACATCGTCAATATCGGGTTTGTAGGTCACCCCCAGCACCAGCACGCGCGCCCCGTTCAGCGCCTTGCGTTCGCCGTTCAGCGCGTCCTGCACCTTCTCCACCACATAGCGCGGCATTCCGGCGTTCACGCTGGCCGCCAGTTCGATGAAGCGGGCGTTATAGTCCAGCGTCTTCAGCTTCCAACTGAGGTAGTGCGGGTCCACCGGGATGCAGTGGCCGCCCAGGCCGGGGCCGGGGTAGAACGGCATGAAGCCGAACGGCTTGGTCGCCGCCGCGTCGATCACCTCCCACACGTCGATCCCCAGCTTGTCACACATGATCGCCATCTCGTTGACCATGCCGATGTTGACCATGCGGAAGGTGTTTTCCAGCAGCTTGACCGTCTCGGCGGTGCGGGTCGAGGAGACGGGCACCAACTCGTCTACCGCATAATGATAGAGCAGGCAGGCGTGGCGGGTGCATTCGGGCGTCACCCCGCCGATGACGCGCGGGATGTTGCGGGTGTGATAGCGCGGGTTGCCGGGGTCGATCCGTTCCGGGCTGAAGGCCAGGTAGAAATCGCGCCCCACTTCCCAGTGGTCGGCCTCCAGGCGCGGTAGGATCACTTCGTCGGTCGTGCCGGGGTAGGTGCTGCTCTCCAGCACGACCAGCAGGCCGGGGTGAAAGTGGGCGGCGATGCCGTCTGCCGCCGCCACGACAAACGAAATGTCGGGGTCTTTGGTCTTGTTCAGCGGCGTGGGCACGCAGATGCTCACCGTGTCCACCTCGCCCACCACGGCGTAATCGCTCGTGGCGCGCAGCCGCCCGCTCTGGACCAGCGCAGCCAGCGTCTCGGTTGGCACGTCCTTGATGTAGGACTCGCCCGCGTTGACCGCCTCCACCTTACGAGTATCCAGGTCAATGCCGATCACGGTGAACCCGGCCCCGGCGAACTCCACCGCCAGCGGCAACCCCACGTAGCCCAGCCCCACGATTCCGATGACCGCCGTGTGCTCGTTAATCTTCTCTTCTAATGTACTCACTTATCCCCTATCCCTTTTCTCTTGCCAGACGGCAAGCATATCCAGCGGATTATAGCAAGCTGCCGAGGGGGTGTCAAAGCGGGCGGTACCCGCAGGTGTTCAGATGCCAGAAATTAGAAATCAGAAATCAGAAATCAGAAGAGGCCAGAACGTCAGCCCCGGAGGGGCGACAGAAGGTTTCCTCATGCCGCGCCGAAATAGTCGATGAATTGCTGTATTCCAGCCCCGGAGGGGCGACAGAGGGTAGCCCACGGCGTGAGCCATGTGGTAGGGTTCGCGTATAAGACAAGCCCCGGAGGGGCGACAGACAAGCAGTGGGGGATTGGCTCTGTCGCCCCTCCAGGGCTTCCTTTCAACCTGGGGACTTTCCCACAGTTCACACTGTGGGCTACCTTCTGCCGCCCCTCCGGGGCTGACATTCGGGCCGCTGGGGCGGCTCCGTCCGTGGATGTCGGGGCTACCCCCACCGATGGGGGTACCCGACCGTCAATGGGCGGAGCCATATCCTACAAGATCTCTTTGGGGCTTGCTCTGGTGATAGCGCGCTCTTCTCGGCCTATCGGCCAGCGGCCACGGTTCCGTTTTTGCCCCCGGTTGCCGGATATAGTTGTTGTCAGATCACCAACAGAGGCGCGCCGGTGTGGGGAAGGGATCTCGTGACAGGTTACAAAATAGCATTTGGAGGGGATCAGGTGTGCCTACGCCCCGGCACTCCGGCGACAAACCCGGCGTATCTGCGTGGTGAGACTTGACAACAGCAAGGCAATCGGATACAATGATAAATAGAACAGATGTTCTAAGTAGCGCAGAATGGGGGCGACCCGAGGCGCGTGTGATGAGTGATGAGTGAGTTGTGTAGACTGCCCCAAATGGAGAGGAACCTAAAATGGCTGTGAAGACCCTTGAACCGACCAACACGGATGCACCCGCCCAGGCGACGCATTCCTTCGACCCGGCCCATTACCTGATGCAGATCGATGGGCGCGACTACCTGGAAGTGAAATGGCGGCTGGTCTGGCTGCGGGCGGAATATCCCACGGCGCGGATCAGCACCCGGCTGGTGAAGCACGAGGACGGGTTCGCCCTGTTCCGCGCCACGGTGGCCCTGCCCACCGGCGCAAGCGCCACCGGCTGGGGCAGCGAGACCGCCCACGATTTCGCCGACTACATCGAGGCGGCAGAGACGAAGGCGCTGGGCCGCGCCCTGGCCGCGCTCGGCTTCGGCACCCAGTTCACCCGCGACTACGACTTTGCCGAAATGGCCGCCCAGGGTGCCCCGCGCCAGGTGGTGGACTCGCCGGTCGGTGCCCCGCAGGTGGTGTTCAGCACCGCCCGCCAGACGCCGCTCGCCACCCCCGCCGCGCCCGCCAGCAACCCGCTGCCGCCGACGGCGATCAACGGCAACGGCAGCGGCCTGACCGACAAGCAGCTCAAGGCGATCTACGCCATCGGGCGCGCCGCCCAGCACCTGTCGGAAGACGACGTGGATGCCCGCTGCCAGGCGCAGTTCGGCTGCCCGCCCGAAGCCCTGAGCCGCGCCCAGGCCAGCCAGTTCATTGACACCCTCAAGGGCGCGCAAGCAGCGTGACGAGTGCTGAGTGCTGAGTGCTGAGGAATGTATAGAATACTCAGCACTCAGTACTCAGCACTCAGCACTGAGTAAGAAGGAGTAGCAGATGTACGCGAGCGATGACTTGTATACCTTGCGGCAAGCGGCGGCGTTTCTGAGCGTGTCGGAGATCGACATCCGCCGGATGGTGCTGGGGGGCGATCTGCGCGCCTGGTCGCTGCCCAGCAGCAAGACCATGCTGGTCCGCAAGCGCGATCTGCTCCCCTTCCTCGATCCCGGCGCAGAATTGCCGGTGGCCCGCCAGTTGCCCCTGTTTGGCGACGAGCGGCAGCACGGCGCGGCGTAAGCGCGCAACCCCCCATCTTTTACCACTCTAATCCCGCCCTTTGGAGGGTTTCGGATGAGCCAGGAAACCGCCAGCCCCGGCGAGCCGGGAGCCACCAGGGGCACGCCCGCCAAGTATGAGGCGGTGCGTGCCGCGCTGCTGGCTGTGTTGCCCACTGACGGCAACGGCCTGACCTGGAACCAGATGGTGGATACCATCGCCCGGCACGTGCCGCCCGGCCTGTTTGCCCACCTGGGCAGCGTGCGCTGGTACACCAAAATCGTGCAACGAGATCTGGAAGCCCAGGGGCTGATCGTGCGCGTCCCCAACAGCCGCCCGTGGCGGTTGCGCCGCGTGGCGGAGCCAGAGGTCGATCCCGGCTGACCCGCCGCTAGTACGGCCAAGACGACCCTAGGAAATTGAGGAGCGTTACCATGCGAAAATTAGTGACCACGACATTCGTGACCCTGGATGGCATTATGCAAGCCCCCGGCGGACCCGGCGAAGATGAGACGGGGGGGTTTACCTGGGGGGGCTGGTCGGTCAACCATTGGGACGATATGATGGCGCAAGTCATGGGCGAAATCTTCGCCAAACAACCTGAACTTATCCTGGGGCGCAAGACCTATGACATCTTTGCCGCGTATTGGCCCCAGGCCGCCGACGAACCCGGTGCCGATAACCTCAACAACGCCAAAAAATATGTGGTCTCACGCACGCTCGACACGGTGGAGTGGAACAACTCCACCCTCATTAAGGGCGATGTGGTCGCAGAAATCACCCGGCTCAAAGAATTAGACGGGCCCGAGTTGCAGGTGCATGGCAGCAGCAATCTCCTGCAAACGCTGTTACAGCATAACCTGATCGATGAGATGCACCTCTGGATTTTTCCGGTAGTGATCGGCTCCGGCAAGCGCCTCTTTGGTGCGGGCACCAATCCCTCGAATTTCAAACTGCTCACCAGTAAAACCGCCAGCACCGGAGTCATCATCGCGACGTATGAATACGCTGGCGAACTGACGACCGGGTCATTCGCATTGGATACTAGGCCGTTATGCTAGTTCCAGCAACTTCAGGCACGGCTGGGCGAGGATTCTCTCCATCAGTAGTGTCTTTAGAGACCGGTTTTAGCCTTGTTCAAAAGAACTAGCATAACGGCCTACTACTAATTCCTGATCAACGGTATCAACGGTTCCTTGATCCAAAAAAGGCGGGGATGGAGTTTAGCTCCATCCCCGCCTTTTCGCCGTCACCCCGGTTGGCAGGGGCGCCGGCAACCCGGTTGGCTCGGGTTTGAGAGGTAATCACAATAACCATGACGCTGTGGTCTATCTTGTTGACCTGGTTAGTGTAACCGATCCCTATCGGTGGGCTATCGGCGGGCTGACAGAGCAGGGGGACAAATCTGCGGGTAGGCGGATGAGGCGGAACGGGCGCTAGACGATCTCCATGATTTCGCCGAGTGCCTTGCGCTGGAGATCGGGGACCGGGCAATCGGGCGCAGGGTAGCCCACGGGGATCAGCAAGAACGGCTTTTCGTTGCGGGGCCGACCAAGGATGCGGCTGAGGAAGCCCATCGGGTTGGGCGTGTGGGTCAGGGTCGCTAACCCGGCCTGGTGGAGGCTGGCGATCAGGAGGCCGGTGGCGATGCCGACCGATTCCTTGACATAATAGTGCTTGATCTGGCGCTCTGGTATATCAGGCGTCGGGCCGGGTTCCAGCCCATAATCGATCTGGAAAACGATGATCAGATAGGGCGCGTCATCGAGGAAATCCTTGTGCCAGTCGGTGCCCAGCCGGGCCAGCGCCGCTTTCCACGCGTCGGGGAAGCGGCGTTCGTAGTTCTCGCGCTCCTCGGCCTCGGCAGCCTCGCGGATTGCGTGCTTCACCGCCGGGTCCTGCACGACAACAAAGCGCCAGGGCTGCTGGTGCGCGCCCGATGGCGCGGTGTTGGCCGTGGCGATAGCGTTGGTGATCAGTTCCAGCAGCGGCACCGGCGCTGGCGCGAAGTGCCGAACCGTCCGCCGTCGCTCCATCGCCGCCCGGAAGGCCCGGCTGCGGGTCAGTTGCTCCTCTGGCGCCAGCCGCTCGAACGGGAGGGGTACGTAAATCGGCGGTGGGTAGGGCAGGGTGGCTGGTGCTTCTTCCCCGTTCTCATCCCTCATTCCTCATCCCTCGTTTCGCGCTCCCAGCAACGCTGCTGCCACCAGCAGATCGTCCGGCGTGGTGATCTTCAGGTTGCGCGCCTCGCCCTCGAAGACGTAGACCGGCTGGCCCAGCGCTTCCAGCAGCGCGGCATCGTCGGTCACGTTGAGATCGCGGGCGGCAGCGGCCTCGTAGGCGGCAGCGAGGATAGCATAGCGGAAGACCTGGGGGGTTTGCACCAGCCAGAGGCGGCTGCGGTCGAGCGTTTCGGTGATCCGCCCGTCGGGAGCGACTACCTTGACCGTGTCGCGCACCGGCAAGCCGGGGATCGCCGCGCCATGTGCCCGCGCCGCCGCGATCCCCCGCGTGATCAGCCCCGGCGAGACCAGGGGCCGCGCCCCATCGTGAACCAGCACCAGTTCGGGCGGGGCATCCGCACACGCCACCAGCGCTGCCAGGCCGTTCGCACAGCTATCCTGCCGCCGTGCACCGCCTGCGGGGGTGGCGACCACCTTGCGCCAGCCCTCGGCCCGCCCCAGCGCTGCCACGTCCGCCGCCGTCGCGGGGTTGACGACAATGGCGATGGCGTCCACTTCGGGGGCAGTCTCAAACGCTGCCACGGTGTGGGCCAGCACGGCCCGCCCGCCTAACAGCGCAAACTGCTTGTCCTGTCCGCCCATCCGGCTGCTCGTCCCGGCGGCGACGATCACGACTCCAATCATGCGTGAAACGTGAAACGTGAAACGTGAAACATGAAACGTGACATGTGGTTCTGACCCCTGATCCATGACCCCTGATCCCTCGTCACGTTTCACGTTTCACGTTTCACGCCTCAGCTTGCCTCCCGGTGCGCGGCCTCGCGCGACTCCTTGATCGTGGCGAAGATCATTCGCCCGGCGACGGTCTGGAGGACGCGGGTGACGGTGACTTCCACCTCTTTGTCAATATAGCGCCGCCCGTTTTCGACCACGATCATCGTGCCGTCGTCCAGATAGCCCACGCCCTGGCCTAGCTCCTTGCCCTCGTTGATGATCCGCAGGCGCATATCCTCGCCCGGCAGGACGGCGGGCTTGACCGCGTTCGCCAGTTCGTTGATGTTCAGCACGCGCACGCCTTGCAACTCGGCCACGCGGTTCAGGTTGTAATCATTGGTGATGACCGGGTAGTGGTTCAGCCGGGCGATCTTGACCAGCTTGCCGTCTACATCGTTGACCCCATCGGTGTCGATCTCCGACACCTGGATCGGCACCAGCGAGTCTTTTTGCAGCCGGTTGAGCATTTCCAGCCCTCGGCGGCCCCGGTTGCGGCGCAGGCTGTCGGGCGAGTCGGCAATGCGCTGGAGTTCGTTCAACACAAAACGGGGGATCAGCAGCACGCCGTCCACGAAGCCGGTCTGGCTGATGTCGGCGATGCGCCCGTCAATGATCGCGCTGGTGTCTACCAGGATATAGCGGTCGGCGGGGACCGCCGCCTTGGCTGCCGCTTCGCCGCCGCCCCGGCCCACGCCGCTGAGGATGTCCAGAAACTCATTGCGCCGCCCGACCATGATATAGATGCCGAGATAGCCGCAGATCAGCGCGGCCAGGGTGGGCAGCACCCGCCCCCAGGCGTCGGGCAACTGGTTAAGCGGGATGGTGATCAGCGCGGCCACGCCCAGCCCCAGGATCAGGCCGATCGTCGCCGCCAGCAGGTCAATAGCCGCCATCAGCCGGATGCGCCGGACCAGCCAGGTCAGCGGGATGAGGGTAATGTACGGGAGAATCAACAGGCCCAGCAGCGCCCCCAGCAACGTCAGCGCCCCCGCGCCGGGCACGCCGGGTGCCGCCCCGATGCTCTTCAGGTACAGGCTCAAGTTCCATCCGGCCACACCCCCGGCGATCAAGCCGATCAAGCGGACCAGCATACTCGTATTCATTTGTCATGCCTCCGAACTAATACAGGCCCCTGGCCGCCCGTCCACGCGGTCGGCGTGGCGGCTATGCTAAAAAGGCGTACCTCACGGTACGCCGCGCACACAGGTACTCTGCCGGTCCCTGGCGGGACCGCGAGCCGGGAAGGTCAGCGGGCACGGCTGCTGGCGGGTGGGGCGTCATAGCGGGTGAATCGGGCACCGCGAATAAAACAGATGCGGGTGCCCCGTCCGAGCCGTGACGGATGAAGAAGACGAGAAAACCTGGTGTCCAACGTAGAACGTCTACCCACCCCGGCCGATGTAGCGGGGCGGCCCATGCTCACCTCGCGCCTTCTGACTTCTGCCACGGGGGAGGAGGGCCTGATAACATGCCGCCCGCGCCCACAGCGTTGTGTGCTGCCCTGCCACGAGGACAGGAGATGATACCACCCTGATCATAACACATCTTGGGCCGGGGGGCAACGCTCTAGAGGGCGGAATGTGGAGTGCGGCGTGCGGAATATTTCCTTTCGGCCAGGGGTCAGGGGCTGGGGGTCAGGGGTCAGGGAGCCCGGGATCAGGGGCCGGGGGCCGGGGGTCAGTAACGAGTGATGAGGGATCACTACCTACTGATCCCTGATCCCTCAGGGCTTATGCATTCTCCCATAAACGGGAAGATCTAGCGCCCTCGCCCGCAAGGCGAGGGCGCCAGACCTGCCTTGTCGAGAGAATGCATAGGCCCTGCCTGATCCCTGAGGGGCGATTGACGCAGCATGGCAGGTATGCTAGAGTGCAGGAGATGCGCGCCAACACCCAACACTAAAGGGGTCTGCCATGAAACTTTCCCGGCTCGTTGGCCTGCTGCTGTTGCTGTGCAGCGGGACCGCTCCCCCACCCGGCGCAGGGGGGTTAGCACGTGCGTCCGCCCCAGAGCCTATCGGCCCCATCGGAGGAATCACCCTGGACAGCGCAGGGGACGGCTGGGCCTGGCGCTATAACACGTTGATTCGCATCGAGAACGGGGCCTGGCACAATAGCACAAGCCCTGCTTTGGAAGAGATCAAGCGGGTCGCGATCACCGCTTCCGGGGGCGATGGCTGGTTGGTGGGCACGGTGGGTACGCCTGGTGGGGGCCATGCCTGCCGCCTCTACCGGTGGCGGCAGGGTACATGGCAGCGGGTGACCCTGGGTCCATCCCCACCGACAAACATTAGCTTTCCTGATCTCGTACTCGCGGCGGATGGTAGCGATGGCTGGATCAGTATCAAATACCCAGCCCTGCTCTTCCGCCTGCACAACGGAGCCTGGGCCGCCGTTGCTACCCCTGCGCCCGATGGCTTCGACGCCTTGAGCCTCAGCCCGGACGGCCAGCGTGGCTGGGCAGTGGCGCTTAAGCGCACCGACTCCAGCCCGATCACGGATGGCACGGCGACTCTCTACCAAATGGCAGGAGGGGGGTGGCGGCGCGTTAAACCACTGGCGCTCTTGCCCAACGAGTCATATTACCCCGCTCCCCATCTCAGCACCAGCAACAGCGGCCTCGGCTGGCTGTTGGATGTTGGGCAGCCAGCCGCCGGTGAGCCGACCGTCTTGTGGCGACTCACGCCCGACCAGCCGCCGCGCCAGGTGCCGCTCCCCGCGCCCGCCGCGCACCCAGACTGGGCGTGGCTCGTGACGGCCCTGACCGTGGATAACCTGGGACGCGGTTGGCTGGCCGGGGAAATTGGACCACCAATCCCCCCTAAAGGCATTAACCAGGGGACGCCTCTGGCCCTGCTCCGCCTGGATGGGGAAACCCTGACGGAGGTGCCGGTCGTGGACCCGGCTCACTTTGCGACCGCCCTCGGCAGCAGCCCCGATGGGGTGCATACCTGGCTGGCAGCCGCCGACAACCCGGCGGGGGGAGCCTACATGTCCTTGAGTGAACTACCTGACCCGTGGGTACAGGCGAGTCCCGCTGCCGCGCCGCCGCTCCCTGGTGCGGGGCGCTGCTTTGCCGAGGTACCCTCCTGCCTGCGTGGCGTCTTCGCCCGTTACTGGGCACAACACGGGGGCCTGGCCCAATTCGGCTTCCCCATCACCCCGGAGGTGACCGAGGGGCAGGGCGGCAAAACCTATACGGTGCAATACACCCAGCGCGCCCGCTTCGAGTACCACCCCGAAAACAAGCCGCCTGCCGACGTGCTGCTGGGTCTGTTGGGCAATAGCCTGGCCGATGTGCGCCAAAACGATGCCCCGTTCCAGCCCGCCCCGAAGGTGGTGTCGTTCGACGTGTCGTGGTTCCTCCCAACCCACCATAATCTCGGCCCGCCGTTCCTGGCCTACTGGAACGGGCACGGCGGTCTGCCGATCTTCGGCCTGCCTCGCTCGGAAGCGTTCGATGAAGTGAACACCACTGATGGCAAGCTGTACCGGGTGCAGTACTTCGAGCGCGCCCGCATCGAATATCACCCGGAACACAAAGGCACCCCGTTTGAGTTCTTGCTCGGCCTGTTAGGCAAGGAACAGTTCCGCGCGACGTATGGCTATACGCCTTGACCACTGCCCACTGCCTACTGCCTACTCGTCCGCCGCGCCCGCAGCCGGTCGACCGTATCGGGCGGCACATCGGCCCGCGCACCGAGCGCGCCGTGGTCCTTGATCGGGCGGCCATGATAATCGCTGCCGCCGGTGGGTACCAGATCGAAGCGGGCGGCCAGCGCAGCCAGCCGGGCGACCGTCTCCGGCGGATAGTCGCCGTAGTACGTCTCCAACCCGGCCAGGCCCAGCGGCCCCAGCATCGCCAGCAGCGCCTCCAGGTCGGGGATGTGCGCCGGGTGCGCCACGCTGACCACGCCGCCCGCCGCCGCCACCAGGGCCACCACTTCGGGCGGGCTGATCCGGGCGCGGGGCACATAGGCCGGGCCGCCCCAGCCGATGTAGCGGGCGAAGGCCTCGTCGGTGCTCGCTGCCCAGCCACCCTCGATCAGCGCCTGGGCCACGTGGGGCCGTCCCACCGAGCCACTCCCGGCGATGGTCTGCACCCGTTCCCAGGTGACCGGCACGCCCAGCGCGTTCAAGCGGGCCACCATCTCGCGCCCGCGTTCGCGCCGGGCCATGCGCAGCCACTGGAGCTTGGCCGTCAGCGCCGGGTGGGTGTCATCGAACAGGTAGGCGAGCATGTGGACCTCACCATCGGCCAGTTCGCAGCCGAACTCGCAGCCGGGGATGATCGTGATGCCGAGGGGCGTGGCGGCGGCGCGCGCTTCCGGCAGGCCGTTCACCGTGTCGTGGTCGGTGATCGCCAGGGTGGTGATCCCCGCCGCGTGCGCCTGGGCCACCAGCGCCGTGGGGCTGAACGCCCCATCTGACGCGGTCGTGTGGCAATGTAATTCGATACCGGGCATAGTGGATTCCTTCTATGGGGAGGGTAGGGGGTCGGGCGGTGCCGCAGCGCGGGCACAAAAAGGCCCCGGACTGCGGCGTGTTGCACGTCGCCGCGAGCCGGGGCCTTTGCGGGTCAATTGGGAAAACGGGGCACCCTGGTCGCACAGGTGCGGGGCGGGGATCTCTCCTTGGAGCATCTCTCCTGATGCAAGGGGCAGCGCGGGTGGCTAGC
>JBBSAN010000055.1:0-15725 GCA_038252265.1 Chloroflexia bacterium | reverse complement strand
GTTGTGGCAAAACCTCAACGGCTGGCCGAGCGCGCAGGCGGGCCGCGATCCCTGGCAGCAGAGCATCATGGTGGCCCCCTGGCCGCAGGCCGACGACGCGCCCGCAGATGCCCAGGCCGAGCGCGACTTCTCGCTGTTGATGGACACGATCACCGCCATCCGCAACGCCCGCGCCGAGGCCATCGCCGGGGCACCGGAGGCGCAGAAGCGCGACCTGGCCCGTCGCCGCATCGCCGCACAGATCGGCGCGGGGCGCTACGCCGCCTTGTTCACCGAGTACGCCCCGATGCTGGCGCGGCTGGCGCAACTCGACCCTGCCGCGATCCAGATCACCCCGGCGCTGGCTGCCGACGGCGTACAGGGGATGACCCAGGTGGTGGTGGGCGACATCGCGCTGGCCTTGCCGCTGAGCGACCTGATCGACAAAGATGCCGAGCGGGCGCGGATGACCGGCGAACTGGCCGGGGCCGAAAACGACATCGCCCGGCTGGAAAAGATGCTGGGCAACGAGCAGTTCGTGAGCAAGGCCCGCCTCGACGTGGTGGCCCGCGAGCGCGAAAAGCTCCAGGCCGCCCGCGACCGCCTGGCAACCTTGCAGGAGCGGTTGGCCGCGCTACGCTAATCCGCCACCTTCAGAATAACCCGTATCAGCAGCGCCAGCGCGCCCGCAATCCGTGCGTGCTGGCGCTGCTTTTGCCCCTGTAAAGGGGCCAAACGGGAAGTCTACTCAGGACGAACATCCCCCAAAAGTCAGGTCTACCCCCTGCATAATTGACTCCATAGTACTATTGACAGCCGCCTCTTACGTGTGCTACGATGAATCTATATAGATACGCGGGCGCATGGCGAGATGCCGCGCCCTGGCCCGGTCGTCTGTTACGCAGCATATCACAAGGAGGAACCGTTCATGATGAATGCGGGAGGAAGCAAGGAGAGCCGTCTCAAGTTTCTACGGCGCATGATCTGGTGGATGCCCGTCCTGGCCTTCGCCATTGTCGCTGCGGTACTGGTCGTCATCCAGGCCGGGCTGGTGACCAGCATCACCTGGGGCCTGCTGGCTGCGGTGATTGTGGCGGTGGCTGCGGCGGCGGTGTACTTCGGCTATAACCGGGCTGTTTGACGCCCGGCTCGCGCCGTACATAGAATTGATTCGGGCGCGCCGCTAAGGCCGCCTGCCTGTTAGGTTGCGGCCTCCGGCACGTTCGCTGTCCAGGTGCCGCTTGATGGGCTGCCGGGGAGCATATGTAGTCAGTATTACTCCTTTTTCCTTTTCGGCTCCCTGGTTGTGCCCAAAACAGATCCGCCCTCCCAATATGGGAGGGCGGATCTGTTTTGCCGAGGAGCGGGGCCGCCTAGACTTCCTGGGCGAAGATGCTCTCCATAATGCTCAGGCCTTCGTCGGCTAGCTCCGGGGTGAGCACCAGCGGCGGGCAGAAGCGGATGCCGCCGACGCCCGCGCCGAGCAAGAGCAGGCCCTGATAGAAGGCATTATCCACCAGGCGGTCGCGTAGGTCGTGCGCCGGGGCGCGGGTGGCCCGGTCCTCCACAATGTCGAAGCCGATCATCAGGCCCTTGCCGCGCACATCCCCGATAAAGGGGAAGCGATCGGGCCAGGTCTGCATCCGGGCCAGCATGTGCGCGCCCACGTCATTCGCGTTCGCCATCACGCCGTTTTCGAGCAGGCGGATCGTGGCGTTGGCGGCGGCGCAGGCCACCGGGTTGCCGCCGAACGTGTTGGCGTGCGCACCGCTCGGCCAGGTCATCATCCGCTTGGGGGCGACGATCGCGCCCAGCGGCAGGCCCCCGGCGATCCCTTTGGCGATGGTGATCACATCGGGCACCACGTCCCAGTGCTCGATTGCCCACATCTTGCCGGTGCGACCCATGCCCGACTGCACCTCGTCTACCACCATCGGGATGTCATACTTGTCGCATAAGGCCCGCAGCGCCGGGTAGAAATCGGGGGGCGGGATGACATAGCCGCCCTCGCCCTGGATCGGCTCAACAAAGATCCCGGCCACGTCCGAGGGCTTCACCAACTGCTGCATCATCGTCTGCTCGATATAATCCACGCAGGCGCGGCCCAGGCGTTCGGTCGGCACGTTGGGGAAGGGGGAGCGGTAGGGGTTGGGGAAGGGGGCATGGTAGATGCCCGCGACGAGTGGCTGGTAGTGGGTGCGGTGCAGCGACTTGCTGCTCGACAGCGACATGCTGCCGTAGGTGCGCCCGTGGAACGCGCCCAGGAAGCTGATAAAGCAGGGCCGCCCGGTGTAGTAGTGGCACAGCTTCATCGCGGCTTCGTTCGACTCGGTGCCGCTGTTGGTGAAGAAAACCTGTTTGTCATAGTCGCCGGGGGTGATCCGGCAGAGGTTTTCGGCCAGTTCGACCTGCACCGGCTGGTAGAAGTCGGTCCCGGCCATGTGCATGTACTGGGCCGCCTGGTCTTGCACGGCCTTCACCACATCGGGATGGGCGTGGCCGGTTGCCAGCACGGCGACCCCGGCGGTGAAATCAATAAAGCGGTTGCCGTCCACGTCCCACACTTCGCAGCCCAGCCCATGATCGATGACGAGCGGGTAGGAGCGGGTATACGAGGGGGAGATGACCTGGTCGTCCCGAGCAACCAGGGCAGTGGCCTTGGGGCCAGGGATCGCACGCGGCGCAGCGGTGGACTCTTCGCGGATGGTAGTGGTCATAAAAACTCTCCTTTGAGCTACAGATGGGTCGAAGCTGGCTAAGGCATCTCGACAAAGTACGCATCCCATTGTAGCATATTTACGGGGGAGACGCCAAAGCGGGGCGGGGCGGCGGCTCCGTAGTGCGCACGAGCCGGAGCCGCCGAAACGGGTGCGCCTCCGGCAGGCAACACAACGAGGCCGGGGAAACTCCCCCGGCCCCGCACAGCGAACGGCGCTTACGGCGTAGGCGGCAACGTGGAGGGCACGGGCGAGGGGCTGGGCATCACCCACTGGCGGGTGATGATGTCGAAGACGAAGGTGACCGGTGGCGTACCCGGCTGTGTAGGGGCCACAATGACGTGCGAGCCGTCCACCGAAACGATCTGCACAGGTCCTAGCTGTTGCGGCGTTTGGTACGTCGGCACACTTCCTGTATGCTCATGTTCATCCGGGTGGAGCACCCAAACTAAGCCTTGCGTTTGGTCCGATCCGAACCCCCCGACCCCCGCCATCACCAGGGTGAGTTGCCCATCAACAAAGCCTTGCCAGCAATTCTCCGGCATGGGGTAACTACTCGATGCCGGGACGCAATTGCCCATTCCGAGAACAGGGGTGAGAGTAGGAACAGCAGGAAAACCACCCGGTGTCAAAGTGGGCACTGGTGGCGAGAGGGCTATGGCCGTCAAGAACTCTTCCCGATTCTGCGCGCCCACAGTAGCCAGCGCGTACCGGGTCGCATAATCGGGATTCATTGTATGCGTTGGCCTGGGTGTATCTGTGACTGAGGTGGGTACTCCAAGCGTCGTAGGTGTGCTAGCTACTATACCTTGGGGTGCATCTGTGGTGTCACAGGCTATCAGGATGACGAAAGCAATCATCATGACAAGCGCAATACTTACCCATCTTCGCCGTTTTGTTTGAGCTAGATGTAGCCTCATATTCGTAATCTCCCTCGCTAAGGAGCACTAATGCAGTTAGCTGCTTTGCTGGCATAATACGCAGTTAGCGTGCTACCTGTCACTCCACCGAATATCGGTTGACCAACTTAATTCTTGGCGCGTTTGAGGATCGGTATTGAGTTCTAGCCAGAAGACTTGCCAAGCCTGATCATGCTTAAAATGGAATAGGCCGAGTTGACCATTTGCATCCATATACTGGGTGCATCCTGTTCCCCCCACCGCCCGGCAGTCGCTCATCACGCCGCTAAAGACTAGCGGATACTTTTGTTGGGTTTCAATACTCCAGCGTGCTACGCGGTGCCAATCTCTGGCGTAAGGCGGCTTGTAGATCTCTGGGATTACGTAAGCAAAGGGTAAGCCAAAAGATATCTCGTAAATCTGGTCTATTTGCCAGCCGGAGCAGCAAAGTCCTGGTGGTGCTACAGCAGGAGACGGTCCAGGATAGCCGTCGGTGCTGCCGAAGTTGTAGTAATAGGGGTGAGCTAAATGGGGGAAGTAGTTTTTAGCCCAAGTGTAAGTTGAATTGTCAGGAGGGTAATCAAAGTAGCGAATGTTCGGGTTATTAGGATCCTGGGGAGCGAAGTTCGGCTCGGCATCAATCGCTCCAACCACATCAACTACCTCCGGGAACTGCTTGGCATAGGAATATACATTATCCACCATGCTAGCCCATGCTTGGGCATGGCCTGCTGTCAACGATGCATTACCATCCGTATTATAATTATTAATTCCCAGCGCAAGTGTGATGGGTCTCGTCCAACCTGGAATCCCACAGTCATGAAACCCTTTAGAAAACTGGTTTCCGGCCTGTGTAATATCATTCTGAAGGCTATTAGGATTAGCAATATAGGCTGTAGTGAGACCATTTAAAAGTAGTGTGCCATACTGTGGATTTTGTGCGGTGCCCCAGTTTCGCGGCTGCCCAAAGTCTAAGATGATGATCCCACTCTCGTCATTCTGGCGTGCAGCACATCCCATCTCCCAAGGATCGAATGGCTTGCCCGGCGCAGGCCCTAATTCCGTGATGTAGTAGCTGGTGGTATGCGGTGGTGCCTCAGGTGCCTTGATTTCCTCGATCAATGTCTGTGGCGTGGTGTTGGGGGCCGGGGGCATGTCGTTGCCAACCGCCCAGGTGCGCGTAAGCACGGCACCCCCGCCGGGAATGGTTGTAATACCCAGTAGTTGGCTTCCGGTACCAGCATTTGGAACAGTTACACGATCCCAACCCTGATCGCCCCAGTGAAGGACGAGTGGGTTTAACGATGCAAGCGGCGGGGGCAACACACCACTGTTGCTGAATGCACCGTCTGCCCAAACATCCCCAGCACCATTGAGTACCACACTATGTAGTTCATTAAAGGTTATGCCCGCGTCAATGTTCGTACCTTCTACGCGCGTCCACTGCACTCCATTCCAATGCTCAATTAGCGCCCGATAACGGCCCATGATTGTGTTGAAGTAAGAACCAACAGCCCACGCATAATTAGCATCGAAAACGTCAATGCTGTTCAAGTAAGAGTCGGTTCCCACACCTGATGGGTCAATCACATAGGTCCACGTGTTGCCCGTTTTGCGTAGAACGAATGGTCGTCGGTTCTGACTTTGCACAGTACCTGTGTATCCAACAGCACGTAAATCGTGATTACCATTTAGATCGTATAGAGAGATCCCGGTGAAAGTGACGCCTGTTGGAATCGGGCTAGGACCAGGAGTGATAACACTCCATGCGCTACCATCCCAATGTTGAATAGTGTTCCCAACTGCCCACACATCGTTTGTAGTTCGCGCGGCAACGGCGTTGGCTCCTGCTGCACCCGAAGCCACAGACCAATTACCGGGAAGATTGGTGCTGTCATAATGCAAGATGCCATTGTCGCCTGCCGCCCAGGCATCCCAATGATCATCGGCACGTTTGACCGTCGTCACACTATTGAGCGTGCCAACATCCGGCACGGGCGTGAGACTCCACGCTAGGCCATCACCATGTGCAATTAGCGAGTGTCCATCGTGCCCTCCAACAGCCCAGAGGCCCATGAATTTATAGGGCGTAGGTATCGCAGGCGGAGTTGCTACTGCTGCTGCATTTTGTCCGATAGCTGCAACTCCACGTAGTATGTTCGCCCCGGTATCATTGGGGCCAGGAGTGATACACCAATAGGATGAACAAGCGATTGTAGGGGTCGGTGTGCTCGTCGGAGTGGCCGTTGGGGTCGGCGTGCCGCCTGTGTAATGCTCGATCAGCGTTTGCCACGGCCCTTGCGCCACATGATAGCTGCCGACAGCCCAGCTATTCGCGGCTCCGACTGCCGCAACCCCATCCAATTGGCTCCAGGTCGCTTGGGGTGGGTTTGGGCTGCTGGTCCAGCCCCAACTGGTCGCATTCTTTAGCAAGGTGAGCGTCTGCCAAATGTCTGGGGTGCCGCCCTGATCGGATCTGCCGACCGCCCAGATCTCGTTGGGGCCTGCCGCCGCGACACCCGAGAGGAAGTCTTTGAGGTCCGGGCTGGGGCTGAAGACCTGGCTCCACGCCGTCCCATCCCAGTGGGCGACGAGCGAAGAATAGTGGCTATTAACATACGTTTGGCCGGCGACCCAGACATCGTTCGTCGCTATAGTATTGCAGATAAAGATCTAGAACCAGGATGACAAACGAACGAGGATGCCGTATCCTGGGGTAGAATCTTAACCCACCGCAGGAGGCATCCTATGGCCCTTAGCATACAGTTTACATCCACCACCGTCAAGATGTTGGCCGCCGCCTGGCAACACGCACGGCACCGGGGAGACTACCGCCCGCTGACGCGCATCACCGCTTTGCAAATGATCGGGCAGCGCCAACCCGTCGCCGCTGTCGCCGCCTTTGTCAGCGTCGCCGAATCCACGCTCTATGGCTGGCTGAGCGCCTTTCTGGTGCAGGGTCTCGCCAGTTTGATCTATCGCCGGTCGCCCGGTCGCCCGGCCAAGCTGACCAAAACCCAAAAGGCGCAGCTGGCCGCGCTGGTCGAGGCCGGGCCGGAAGCCGCGGGGTTTGCCTGTGGCGCGTGGTCCACGCCGCTGATCCAAACCCTGATTGAACGCGAGTTTGGGGTGCTCTACAATGTCCATTATCTCAGCCAGTTGCTCGGTCAACTGGGCTTCAGCTATCAGAAAGCGCGCTTTGTCTCCGATCATCTCGATGCCGCCGCGCGGGAGGCCTGGCTGACCACGGTCTGGCCGCAGATTGTGGCTGATGCCTGGGCGCGCAACGCCTTGCTCTTGTTTGGCGACGAAGCCAGCTTCGCTCAATGGGGCAGTTTGGGGTACACCTGGGCGCGGCGCGGGCAGCCGCCGGTCGTACCGACGGGCGGACGGCGCAAAGGCTACAAAGTGTGGGGCTTGGTCGAGTGGTTCAGCGGGCGGGTGTTCTATAGCGGGCAGGAGGAGCGCTTTACCGCTAGCGGGTACTGTGCCTTTTTGGAGACGGTATTGACGCAGACGCTGGGACCGCTGGTGCTGGTGCAAGATGGGGCACGCTATCACACGGCGAAGGAGACCCAGGTGTGGGTGGCGGCCCACAGCGAGCGGGTGCAACTGGTGCAACTGCCCAGCTACTCGCCGGATTACAACCCCATTGAGCACCTGTGGCGGTATGTGAAGGAAGGGACGCATTGGGCCTACTTTGCGACGTTTGCCGCCTTACAGGAGCGGGTGGAGCAGCGCTTACAGCAACTCCAAGCCGATCCCAGCCGCGTGCAGCAGTTGTTGGGGACGCCCTTGGATGCCTACATCGGCTGGGAAGCGCCCCTCGCTGCTTAAGCAGAGTCTGAATCTTTATCTGAAATACTATAGCATCGTCACACTCTGCACATAGCCATCAACGCCAGCACCCAGGTTGGGGCCGGGGACGATGCTCCAGGTGCTGCCATCCCAGTGTTCGAGTAGCGTATGGAACCGGCTGTTGAGGTAATAATGCCCGACCGCCCAGGCATCGTTGGCGGACAGGGCGGCGACACCGGTCAGCATGTTTTGGTTGGAGCCGCTGGGCGGGGTAGCGACAAGATCCCACGACGTCCCGTTCCAGTGAGCAATCACCATGGCTCCGCCGGTTGTCGCGAGAGTGGTGCTGCCGACCGCCCAGGCATCGTTGCTGGCGCGCGCTGCGACTGCGTAGAGGTACGTGGTCGAACTGCCGGAATAGTTTGGGGAGGGAACCTGGCTCCAGGCGGAGCCGTCCCAGTGCAGGATCAAGCTTTGCGTGCTGCTGCCGGAGCCACTGCTAAAAAAGCTGCCGACCGCCCAGACATCGTTGCTGGCACGAGCGGACACGCCGTTGAGGGTGTGCCATTGGCCGGGACTGGGGCTGCTAACTTGGCTCCAACTCGTCCCATCCCAATGGGTGGTCAGGGTCCAAGCAGCAGCAGGGGTGGTGGTAACGGCGGAGTTGCCGACGGCCCACACATCGTTGGCCGAGATGGCGGCGACGCCGAGCAGCCGGTTGTCCCGACCACTGACGTTGGGACTGGCGACGATGGTCCAGGCGGGGGGAGGAGGGTCCGCCGGAGGTGCGGCATTCACCTGTAAGGTGAGGGCCGTGGCGAGGAGCAGCAGGGCGAGGGCGAGGAATAGCCCCCACACGCGGCGCGGGACCATAGGCCCCGCGCCATTCTCGACCAGAATAAAGCGGGTTTGAGCGAAGCGCAGGTTCACACACAACCTCCACTGGTAATAAGTCTCCGTCGCGCCTGATTGTAGCAGAGTTTAAAACCCCTGTCAAGCATTTTAGGAACTGCCCACTTCACATGGCCCCTCAGAACACATCAGTCACCAATCGGGGCGCGCTGTTTGACGCCCCGCGCCGCGCTACCGTATAATGCTAGGGACGGCCTGATATTATGAGGAGCGCGTATGCCAACGATAACCCTCTATTCCAAACCCAATTGCCCGCTGTGTGACCAGGCGCGCTACCACTTGCAGCAATTGCTGGCCGAGCCGGTCGGGGCGGGCTGGACCATAAACGAAGTAAGAATCCTCGATGACCCGGCATTGTACCGGGAGTATCGTTATGCCATCCCGGTGGTGATGGTAGAAGGGGGGGTGACGCTGGTCGCGCCGCTCTCCTTGCAGCCGCCCCTGCTGCGCCGCGCCCTGACCGTGGGCCGCGATAGCCAGCTCGCGATCACCGCCCAGGCCGGGTTGACCGCTGCCGCCGAGGAGCGGGCGCGCATGGGCGGGGCCGACGCCGACGAACCTGCTGGTGACGAGACCGTCTCATCGGGAGCGGTGCCGCCCCCTTATACACCGCCGCCCTACGCCCCGTCCCCCGGCACCGGCTCACCCCTGTACTACCAGTCCGCGCCGTTGCCCGCGCCGCTCCGCATGATCAACACCCTGAGCAGCGGGTTGATCCGGCACTTCCTGGCGATTATGACGGCGATCCTGGGGCTGTGGGTGCTGTTGCCCTGGCTGGCCCCGGTGTTTGCCCACCTGGGCTGGTGGGGACCGGCCAACGGGATCTATACCGTCTACATTTTCTTCTGCCACCAGTTACCGGAGCGGGCCGGCACCCTGTTCGGCTATCAGGTCGCCTGGTGCTGGCGCAATACGGCGCTTTATACCTCCGTGTTCCTGGTCGGGATGCTCTGCCTCACGGTGGGGCAGGCGGGCCGGGGGCCAGCCGTGTTGCGGCGCGGGATCTCCTGGCAGGTGCTGGTCTTGTGCAGCATCCCCATCGCGGTAGATGGCCTCTCGCATATGTTCGGCCTGCGGGTAGACAATGCCTGGTTTGATGCCCTGACCGGGAACGCGTTCCACGCCTTCACCGTGGGCGATCAGGTGGGGACGCTGAACTGGTGGCTGCGGATCCTGACCGGCAGCCTGTTCGGGACCGCGATGGCCCTGTTCGCTTGGCCCTGGGTGACGCGGATGTTGCGCGAAGAAACCCGCTACTGGCAGGGTGGCCCGTCCCTGCCGCCCCCGCCTGCCGCTGCCCCGGTCGCGGGCTGATCTCGCCGTTTAGAGGAGCTACGGAATGCAAGAGTTTGACCTGGCGAACATGAATTTAATTATCGCCCTGGTCCTGTCGGTCGGGTTCGGCGCACTGTCGTTTATCTCGCCCTGCGTGCTGCCGCTGGTGCCCGCCTACCTGAGCTACATGAGCGGCGCGTCGGTGCAAAAGGGCGTGGTGCAGGCCCCGCGCTCGGTGATCCTGTTCCATGCGCTGGCTTTTGTGCTGGGGTTTACCGTCGTCTTTGTGCTGGTCTTTGGCATCGGGGCGGAGCTGCTCAAGGCGCTGTTCAGCTATAACTACAAGAACGTGATCCAGTGGGTCGGCGGGGTCTTCATGATCATCTTCGGCCTGCACTTCCTCGGCGTATTCAACATCCCGTGGCTGGAGCGGACGTTCAAGTTTGAGGACGCCAGCCGGGGGATGAACCTGGGCTATATGCGCTCGACGCTGGTCGGGGTCGGCTTCGCGGCAGGGTGGACCCCCTGTGTGGGGCCATTCCTGGGGGCGCTGCTGGGGCTGTCCACCCAGGCCTCGGCGGTGCCGCTGTTCATCGCCTATTCGCTGGGGCTGGGCATCCCGTTCGTGCTGGCCGCGCTGAGCATGGGCGCGCTGACGATCTGGCTACGCAAGCTGACCCGGCGCTCGTTTGACCTGAAGATCGGGGGCCGGGTGCTCTTGCACGACCTGAATCCGGTGTCGATTGTCAGCGGGGTGCTGCTCATCTTCGTCGGGCTGCTGTTGATTTCGGGCCAGTTGACGCTGCTGAACCAGTGGCTCGCCCCATTGCTGCCGTCCTGGTGGCCGCAAACGGTCTGATATGTCTACATCGAAGCGGTCCACCCCGCCCCCCAACTTTGAAGTGGATATCCGCAGCGGCGGGCGGGGTGCCGCCCCGGTCGCCACGGGTGATGCCGCGCCGCCGCGGACACTCTCGCCCGTCGCCCAGCGCAAGGCCCGCACCCGGCGACGGTTGCTGCTGGCCGGGGTGGGGTTGCTGGTCGTGGCCGTGGCGGTGCTGGCCGGGATCTGGTGGACGGCCCAGCCGCCATCGAACGTGCTGGCGCGGGTCAACGGTGAGAATATCACCATGGAACAGGTGGACCGCGAGATCTTGCTGAACCGGGCGCTGACCGCGCTGGCGAACGACGGCAAGGAAGTCTCGACCACCCGCAGCGCCGTGCTGGAAGACCTGATCAGCCGCCGGATGCAGGCCCAGGATGCCACGCGGGCGGGGCTATCGCTGACCGACGCCCAGGTGGACACCTGGACCCTGGCCTATTTCCAGGGACAAAAGTGGACTCGCGCTCAGGTGACAGAGGCGCTGACCGGCTACGGCCTGACCTGGGACGACCTGCGTGTGGGCTTCCAAGAAACGGCGCTGATCAATACCTACCTGATCAAGTATGTGAGCCGGGGGGCGAAAGACGCCGACGAGGCGATGAACAAGCAGGATGCCTGGTTGAGCAACCTGGAAAGCACCAGCCGGGTCGAACGCTTCCGCAACCCCGACGAGGCGCTGGCCTTGCGGGTCGGCTCGCCCGCCCCCGACTTCACCGTGCAGGATCTCGACGGCAAGACGCTCAAGCTGGCCGATCTGCGCGGGCACCGGGTGCTGGTGAACTTCTGGGCGACGTGGTGCCAGCCCTGCCGGATCGAAATCCCCACGCTGGTCAATTCCTATAAGCAACTCCGCGCCGAGGGCAAAGACCTGGAGATCATCGCCGTGGCAGTCAACAGCGCGCCCGATACGGTGGTGGCCTTCCGCAGTGAGTTCGGGATGCCGTTCATCGTCGCCCCCGACACCGGCAACCAGATTTCGACCCTCTATTATGTCGGCGCGATTCCGACCAGCTATTTGATCGATCGCGATGGCACGGTGCGTTGGATCCATGTGAACATGATGGACGATAAGCTGCTGGCCCAGCAGTTGGCGGCGCTGCCCTAGCGCCCGGCACTCCGGTGTTTCACCACGAAGGACACGAAGGACACGAAGACGCTGGCCTCTGGTGCCAGCCGCAGGAATAGGGTAGCTACCAATGGTTAAGCCCCGGAGGGGCGACAGACAATAGCCCACGGTAAGACCGTAGGGAAGCAGGCTCGCTAAAGACTAAGCCCCGGAGGGGCGACAGAAAAGAGCGTTGGCCGATGCCCACCCTTTCATCTGTCGCCCCTCCGGGGCTTAACCATTGGTCCCGACCCATTCCCACGGTCTTACCGTGGGCTATTGTCTGCCGCCCCTCCGGGGCTGGTATCCTGCTGACCCTCTAGCTGGTGGACGCGGTGCCGGGGCGGGGGGCGGGGGCGGGGGCGGGCACCTCGTCCGGCACATCGGCAACCCCATCCTCAGCAGCGGCGTCCTCGATAGCCCCATCGTCGGCGGTATCCTCCTCGCCAGCGTCATCCTCGGCGGCTTCCAGATCTTCATCCAGATCCTCGCCATCCATCTGCGCGTCGGTGAGGCCTTCCTCGTCTTCCCAGGCGGCGTCGCTGTTGTCGGCCCCTTCTTCGTCCTCACCCAGATCGTCGTCGTAGGCAGCGGCGGTGGTTGCCAGCGCGGCGGTCGAGCCGGGGCGGTGGCGGTAGATGAACATCGCCAGGCAGACCAGGATGGTGGTGACGGCGAAGATCTGTGGGGCGCGGAACCCTCCGGCGCTGGCGCTATCGAGGCGCACCGCCTCAACCACGAAGCGGCCCAGCGAGTAGACGACCCCATAGATCCAGAGCAGATCGCCCTCGCGCAGGCCGAAACGGCGGGTGCGGCTCAACCAGAACAGCAGGCCGAAGGTGCCCAGGTCCCACAGCATCTCATAGGCGAAGGTGGGGGCGAAGTGGAAGGTGGTGTCGGCCCCGTAGTCGGCGGGGAACGGGGTGCCATCGGGGGCTTTCAGGCCGATGGCGGCGGGGCGACGGTCGGGCGAAATCGGGATGCACCAGGGCTGGCTGCACGGCTCGCCATAGGCTTCCTGGTTGAAGAAGTTGCCCCAGCGGCCAATCGCCTGGCCGAGCGGCACCCCAACGATGGCGATATCGGCCCAGCGGAAGAAGCTGAGATGGGCGCGGCGGACATAGAGGATCAGCGCGATGATCCCGGCAACGAAACCGCCCTGGATGCTCAGGCCGCCTTCCCAGACGTAGAAGACCCGGATCGGATCGGCCTGGAAGTTGTTCAGGCTGACCAGCACAAAGCCGAGCCGGGCACCAATGATCCCCAGGATGAGCATCAGGGGTAGCGCCTGCCAGACATGGTCGGGGTCCTCGCCCCGGCGGCGGGCTTCGGCGGCGGCGATCAGCGACCCGGCCAGGGCAGCCAGCACGATGAACACGCCATACCAGCGCAAGGTAAATGGGCCGATAGTGAAAATAATCGGACTGGGCATAAAGGTCGTCAGTGCTCCTTGTCTCGGATCAATCGGATCAAATGGAATTGGTCAGGCGGCAGGGGATCGGGCCGCTATTTACCGGCCCCCTGGACGCGGCCCCCCGCGCTCCGGTCCTGGGGTACGTCGCGAAACACCTCATAAACCCCGGAGATGCCTTCCAGGCGGCTGATCAGGGTCGAAAGCTGTTCCATGCCGGTCACTTCCAGGTTCAGGCGCACCGTCTGGGTGCTGCCGTTCCCGTTGTTCGCGTTGGTGATTTCCCCGACGTTGACCTTCTCATCGGCCACCTTGGTCAGCACATCGCGCAGCAGCCCGACCCGATCCAGGGCCACGATGGAGACCTGGGCCAGATAGCGCTGGGTGTTGATGCCGCTCCAGGCCACTTTGATCAGTCGCTCCGGGTCGCGCACGTTCTCGATGTTGCGGCAGGTGTCGCGGTGGACCATGATCCCCCGGCCCCGCGTGGTATAGCCGATGATGTCGTCGCCGGGCATCGGCTTGCAGCAGCGGGCGATGCTGGTCAGCAGGTTGGTCGCCCCACCGATCTCCAGCGCCGGGGGCGTATTCACCTGCGGTATCTGGATGCGGGTGGGGGCGATCTTTTCGGGCGGCGGGGCCAGCCGGTTGACCAGTTGGGCCGGGCTGATGTCGGTGCTGCCGATCGCCTCCAGCAGATCGTCCACCGTGGAATAGCGCGGGAAATGGGTCAGGACCGCCGCCTCATCCACCCCGTGCTGGCCCAGCTTGCGCAGTTCTTCTTCGAGGATGTTGCGCCCCTGGGCGATATTCTCGTCGCGGCGCTGGCGGCGGAACCACTGGCGGATCTTGCCCTTCGCGGTGGGCGTGGCTACATAGGTGCGGCCCGAACTGATCCAGTCGCGGTTGGGACCTTTGCGCTGGCGCTCCTTGAGGATCTGCACCCGGTCGCCGCTCTGCAACGGGGTATCCAGTTGGACGATGCGGTCGTTGACCCGCGCGCCGCCGCACTGGTGGCCCAGGTCGGTGTGGATGTGGTAGGCGAAGTCAATCGGCGTGGACCCGGCGGCCAGTTCGACAATTTCGCCTTTGGGCGTGTAGACGTAGATGCGGTCCTGGAACATCTCCGAGTGGAGATTGTCGACGAACTCCTGGGCGTCTTGCACGTCGTCGCGCCAGGAGAGGCGGCGGCGCAAGTCGGCCACCTTCGCATCATAGGCGCGGTCGCGGCGGCGGATCGTCCCTTCCTTATAGCGCCAGTGGGCGGCGATGCCATACTCGGCCACTTCGTGCATTTTCTCGGTGCGGATCTGGATTTCGAGGGGTTTGCCTTCGAGGGCGAGGACGGCAGTGTGGAGGGACTGGTAGAGGCTTTCTTTGGGCTGGGCGATGTAGTCGTCAAATTCGCCGTTGATCGGCTTCCAGAGGGTGTGAACCACCCCCAGCGCGGCGTAACAGTCTTGCAATTCTTTGACGATGACCCGCACCGCCAGCACATCATAAATGCGTTCCACCGGGCTGTTCTTGCGCTGCATCTTCTGGTAGAGGCTGTAGATATGTTTGGTGCGCCCGCTGATCTGGGCCTCGATTCCAGCCTCCTTCAGCGCCTTTTGCAGGTTCTCGCGCACGCGCTGGAGGTAGCGTTCGCGGGCTTCTTTGCGCTCTTTGAGGAACCCGGCCAGCTCCAGGTATTTTTCCGGTTCGAGGAAATAGAAGGCCAGGTCTTCCAGTTCGCTCTTGATCTGCCACATGCCCATCCGGTTGGCGAGGGGGGCATAGATTTCGAGCGTTTGCTGGGCGATGCGCCGCTGCTTCTCGGCGGGGGTGGCGTTGAGGGTGCGCATGTTATGCAGCCGGTCGGCCAGTTTGATCAGCACCACGCGGATGTCATCGAACATGGCGATGAACATCTTCCGCAGCGCCTCGGCCTGCTGGTTGGCCCGCTCAAGCTCGCGGCGCTCGGCCTCGGCCACGCTGGCCCCGGTGGCGGTCTTGGGCAGGGTGCTCAGCTTGGTCACGCCATCGACCAGGGCCGCCACCGGTTCGCCGAACCCGGCGGCCAGGGTGGCCCGGCTGATGTTGCAATCTTCGATCACATCGTGGAGCAGCGCAGCGGCCAGGGTATCAGCATCAAACAGCCCCATCTCGGCCAGAATGATCGCCACGGCCAGGGGATGGAGGATATAGGGGTCGCCCGACTGGCGGACCTGCCCCTCGTGGGCCTTGGCCGCGAATTCGTAGGCTTTGCGGATCGTTTCCTGGTCAGACGTGGGCAGGTGATCCCGGAGCAGGGCCATCAGCCGCTCGAAGGTGGGCGGGCGGCTCTTGCTGCTGATCACCGTCGGCGGCACCAGGCCCACATCGAGGTGATCGGGGTGCCGCCGGGGGGGAGCCGCTGTTACGGGCGGTTCGGCGCGGGTGCCGTTGCCGTTGTGCTGGCCGTTGGCCGGGCGCTTGTCCGTGCCATCCAGGGCGCGGGCTAGCGGCGCGGCAGGCACCGCCGGGACAGACCCCAACGGCAAGGCGGGGGGGGGATCGATGTTAGCAGCCATAGCGCCTCGCTCCTTTCGCAGCAAATCAACGCCTGAGAGTCGGCAACCCGCCGGGGCAGATCCAGGGTGGGTTTTTTCATGATACCGTAAGGACGGGGTATTGTCAATTTACGACCACCGGGCAAGTGTGCAGAAATCAGAAATTAGAAATCAGCGGAGTGGGCGAATCAGTCCTAGCCTGTACACGCGCGCGC
>JBBSAN010000054.1:0-15929 GCA_038252265.1 Chloroflexia bacterium | reverse complement strand
TATTTGGGCGGTCGGCTACTACACAAGCAGTCTTGGGCTCGAGCAAGGTCTAATTGAGCAATGGGATGGGAGGCGCTGGACGATCATTGCCGGTGTTAATACCAACGGAAACAGCCGCTTGCTTGGAATCGTCGCGCTCGCAGCAAATGACGTATGGGCGGTGGGCTACCAGCAGCCAGGGAGTAGTGGTAGTCCGCTTACCCTGATCCTGCATTGGAACGGCAACCGATGGCAGCAGATACCCAACACAGACCTGGGAGCTCTTAATGCGGTGACCGCTATCACCCCTAACGATATTTGGGCGGTCGGTACCACCGATTTTTATAACCAAGCGCTGACGTTGACCCTCCACTGGGACGGGCAAGCGTGGCAGGCCATCCCTAGTCCCAATGGTGATTCCATCTATAACACACTTAATGGAGTCGCCGCTCTCACGACTGATGATGTCTGGGCGGTCGGCACTTTTCGCGTAGAGCAACAACTTTTAGCCGAGCATTGGAATGGGCAAGCCTGGAGCATCGTCCCTGTCCCTAATCCCTGTTGTTTCGACAATGAATTTCATGATGTCATTGCCTTCGCTCCCAATAATATTTGGGCAGTTGGGAATGGCTCATGGCAGCCGCAATATAGTATTGAGTATCAGTGGGACGGCAGCATCTGGCATGATTATGCCGCCGTATGGGCGTGGTACTATAACAAGCTCTACAGTGTTGCGGCAGCGGCACCTGACGATATGTGGGCAGTAGGGGTGGGGTTTCCACGGGGGATGTTGATCACCCATTGGAATGGTCAGCAATGGCAAGCGGTGACGACCCCGCCGAACCCGAACATCACCGTCCTGTATGGCGTGGCTGCGGTAACCGCCAATGATGTCTGGACGGTCGGCTACGACGGCTTTTACAATGGTATGGCGAAGCAGACGGCGACCCTGCATTACACCGGAGCATGTACCACACCCACGCCAACGGCGACCCCGTGCCCGGTGCAATTTAACGACGTGCCGTCCGGCAGCACGTTCTATCCCTACGTCCGCTGCCTGGCCTGCCGAGGCATTGTCAGCGGCTATCCCTGTGGGGGGCCGGGCGAGCCATGTTCTGGCACCTACTACCGTCCCGGGAACAACGTCACCCGCGGGCAGGCGTCCAAGCTCATCAGTTTATCCGCCGGGTTCAGGGAGCCGGTGCCGTCCACGCAGCAGACCTTCGAGGATGTTGCATCAGGCACGACCTTCTGGCCCTACGTCGAGCGCCTATCCGGGCGAGGCATCGTCGGCGGCTACCCCTGCGGGGGGCCGGGTGAACCATGTGTGGGGCCGACGAGCCGTCCCTACTTCCGTCCGAATAACAATATGACCCGGGGACAGGAGGCGAAGGTCGTGGCGAATGCGGTCCAATTTGCCGACCAGATCCCGACCATGCAGCAGACCTTCGCCGATATCCCTTCGAATCAGGTCTTTTGGCTTGCTGTCGAACGGATGGTGGCCCATGGGGTGCTCAGCGGCTACCCCTGCGGCGGGGCAGGGGAGCCGTGCGATGCGTGGCAACGCCCCTATTTCCGCCTCGGCAACTCCGTCACCCGTGGGCAAACGGCCAAAATCATTGCTAATACGTTCTTCCCTGATTGTCAGACCCCCTAAAGATGCCCACGCCACCGATAATAGTAGTTGGTTGTTGCCTTTTAACAGCACGCTCTTCACAAGTGCATCCGCAAAATTCGCGGTCTCACACCGACCACAAGTGAATCGGCTCCGCCCCAAAAACTCCACCATTTCCGCCAGTGGGCCAGCGCTGCGCGCCGAGCAGGCCGGGCGGGAAACCTCATGAGAGCTGGCGGGTAACACGGCCCGGCCTCCTCGCTCTCCGAGTGTACCACCGGCTGCAATGGTTGTTTTTTGGGACTACGCCGCGCTGCGCGGCCCGGGGCGGTGTTCCTATTCCCGCTGGCAGCTACGGATCACAGCGCGGCTAGGTCCTAGAGTGTGCCGTCGGCCAAGGCAAAGGTGAGCAGGACATTGTTGCGGGTCAGGGCAGTGAGAGGCAGCCGGTCGTAGTAGTCGGCCCGCACGCGTAGATTGCGTAGCGTTTCCAGGCTGCTGGCGATGGCCTGGTGGTCGGCGTCGGCGTACTGTCGGAAGTGCTGGATGAGGGCCTCGTGCGCGCCCATGCCGTCAGTCCGGGAGTATTGGTAGCGGTCTTTTGCCACGGCGACGGCTAGTGCGCGGTGATAGACGCTATAGTAGAGACGGCTCATTGCCGCACGGAACAGGGCCTCATCGCTGACCGTCGGCACGCGGCGGGCGGCCAGCTCCCGCGCCAGGGTGAAGTATTCGGGCCAGTTGAAGCTCATCGAGATTCCATGACGAGGACAAACTGGCCGCTGCGTCCGGGGCGCACTGTGACCGAGTTGTGCTATCTTGCGTCAGGGCACGGCAGCAGTTGGCACGGGAATGGTCGGTGCGGGTACAGTCGGCACCGGCGACGGCAGTAACACGGTCGGTACCGGGCTGGGCAGCCAGGGCGTAGGCGTTGTGTACGTCGGCGCGGGTGTGACCGTCCTTCCGGGCGAGGCGGTGGGGGACACGGGTACCTTCGGCCTACTGTTGTTAGGTGTGTCAGTCATGTCGCCGAGCGTCTGGCAGTTGGGGAAGAAGGCTTGTGAGACGATCTTGGCCGTCTGGCCACGAGTCGAGTTGTTGTTCGGACGGAAGTAGGGTCGGTTCCCCGGCTGGCACGGCTCGAATGGTCCGCCGCAGGGATAGCCAGCAATGATGCCCCGCAGGGCGATGCGCTCAACGAAAGGATAGAAGGTGTTACTGGACGGCACATCTTCGAAGGTCTGGCTGGTGGGCGTTTCGCTGTAGCCAGCAGCATTCGCCACGATCTTCGCGAGCTGACCACGCGTGACAGGATTGCCAGGTCGGAAGTACGGCCGGTTCAACGGCGGCACGCACGGCTCCTGAGGAAACTGGCCGCATGGATATCCATTGATATAGCCTCGTACCGCTAAGCGCTCCACAAACGGGTAGAAGGTGCTACCTAGAGGGATGTCCTCAAATGTTTGGCTTGTCGGGGTTTCATTAAACCCGGCACTACTAGACACCATCTTGGCTACTTGGCTGCGGGTCACATCGGAGTAAGGGCGAAAATAAGGGTACTCGCTACATGTACAAGGCTCACCCACCCCACCACAGGGATAACCGTTGATAATGCCTCGGCAGGTCAGGCAGCGGATATAGGAATAGAACGTGTTACTTGATGGCACATCCTGAAACTGGATCGTGCATGAGGTGGGTGTCAGTGCCGGACAAGCTTGGGTGAACGTTAGCTTGAGTCCTTGCGTCAGCCCGCTGCTACAGATAAAGGGAGTGTACCGACTATGGTCGTCTTTTTGCACACCCACAACTGCATCCAAGCTCTCAATACTGTCTTTGCTTGGCATCGCGCCATAGATAAGCTCGAACTTGTTCTGGCCCTCATAAAGCCGGACCTCGAACGTCGGATAGCCAGAGGCAGACGAGAGGCATTCACCATCAACAACCCAGCACGTCACCCACTTGATGTTGAAAATCTGATTGGGTGTTACACCGCTGGTGGAGGTGAAGATACCACAGCCCGGACATGGATAGTTTATGCTTAGTGCCGTAGTGGCTAAGTCGTGCCAGTGCGCGAAGATGGTGTAGTTGAAACTAGGCACGGGGAGGCAGGTGGTGGCGGGGGTGGCATTGCCGCTGCCAAATTGCAGCGTGCCGTTAGCACTGACCGTCACTCCATTGTAGGTCTGGCCGTAGATCGTGTAGGGGAACGGCAGATTAATGGTCGTCACACAGTTATCGCAGTGGTTGTTCGTATCAGTGGTGGCATCAACCAGTGCTGCGCCCGTGGATTGAGTGAACGTGTAATCCGTGTTTGGTCCACATGGGGTTGGTGTCGGCGTGGGCATAGAGAACGTGCCGAAGCGTCCCCAACGATCCTTGCCACCTCCACTGTAGGTTTCCGTCCATGTCGTCATGATGGTTTCACTTAAACCCGTATAACCCCCCACACTAGCTGCTTGATAATCGCCCATAAAACCTTGCGCTGTGAAGTCGCTGTTGCTCAGTTGTGTGGGAGAGCTAGAGAACGTTAGACCACGATCAGTAGACTGAACGTAATAGGCGGCCACTTGTAAAGGGCTGCTTGCTGTGGGAGCGTTGGCTCCAAAAGTGACGTGGACCGTATGGTCATGCGACACCTGAACCCAGGGCATGAACTGGTATTTGTTGGGGTAGTTGGGACTGACCACTATTGGTGTGGTCCAACAGGCGGCGTCTCGTGTACCACGTGACAGATACACCGCAGCGGTGGTCTTATCGTTAGGAACGCGGTACTGAAGCCATACAGCGTATAGAGTACCATCTACTGGATCAGCCGCAATATTTGGCATATCGGACCAATAGAAGCCTCCTGGTGAAATCGAGTTGTTGGAAACTGATTGCTCGAGTGGCACGGTTGTAATAGTGCCAGACATGCCTTGCTGAAACGTCACGCCGCCGTCGGTTGAGCGGGCCCACATAACTTTGTTAGGTACATTAATTTCTGGCGGAATATCAAATGTACTATAATGATCCCAGAGATTCGGACCAGCAGCTAAGGTGGATGTGTTACACTGCCGTAAAGGAGATTTGACGATGACCACTCCCCGCCGCAGCTACTCGGCCGAGTTCAAGGCGAAGATTGCGTTGGAAGCTGTCAAAGGGCGCAAAACCATCAATGAGCTGGCCGCCGAACATGGCATTCATCCTCACCAAATTAGCCAGTGGCGTACCCAACTCTTGGAAGCGGTGCCCACCATCTTCTCAGAACGGAGCGCGCACCGGGAAAAAGCGGCCGAAGAGCTACAGGCCCAACTCTACCAGCAGATCGGCCAACTCAAGGTCGAACTCGACTGGTTGAAAAAAAAACTTGGGCCACTCGGTTGAGCAGAAACGAGCGCTGATTGAGCCAGCGCATCCGTAACTCTCGGTGCGGCGGCAATGTCAGTTGCTCGACCTACATCGCTCGAATCTCTATTATCAGCCTATTCTTGCGCCCGGCGAGGCGAGCGATCTCAACCTCGAACTGATGCGCCAGCTCGACGAGCAATATACCGCGACCCCGTTTTACGGGGTGCGCCGCATGACTGCCTGGCTGCGCACCCAAGGCTACGCCGTCAATCCCAAACGGATACGCCGGCTGTTGCGCCAGATGGGGTTAGAGGCGATTTATCCAGGGCCACGCACCAGTACCGCCACCGCTGGTCACCGGATTTATCCGTACTTGCTACGGGGCGTGCCGATTACCCGGGTGAACCAGGTCTGGAGCACGGATATCACGTATGTGCGCTTGCGGCGGGGATTTTGTTATCTGGTCGCCGTGATCGATTGGTTCAGCCGCTATGTGCTGGCCTGGGAGGTGAACCCGAGTTTAGACGTAGGGTTTTGTTTGACGGCGCTGGATCGGGCGCTGGAGGCCAGCACCAACAGTGGGCTGCCAGCGATTTTCAACAGTGACCAGGGGGCGCAATTTACGAGCGCAGTCTTTACCGCCCGCCTCGCCGCGCGGGAGATTGCGATCAGCATGGATGGGCGGGGCCGCGCGCTCGACAATATCTTCGTGGAGCGGCTGTGGCGCTCGGCCAAACAGGAGGAGGTCTATATCCACGACTACCAAACGGTGGACGAAGCGCGCAGCAGCCTGGACCGTTACTTCGCCTTCTATAATACCCAGCGCTTGCACCAGGCGTTGGCCTATCAAACGCCCGCCGCAGTTTATTGGGGCGCGGCGCGGGTGGCCTAATCCCGCCGCAACGCGACGATTCGATTCGATTTGTCGATTCGATTGCTCAATTAATGGCTCAACGGCATCCACCTTATTTTGCTCGGTTATTGGTCTTGACAATGGGGAGCGTTATATACAGCACTTTCCACGCCGCCAAGCAACGACAATGCCACCATCTGGTTGTGTCGCTAGAGAAGCATGTGTATTATAGTTGCGATTAGCTGGATTTGGATCGCGAAATTCAATCGAATTAACTAATGCAATAGGTGTGCTCCAGTTGACTCCTCTGTCTGTAGCCGCATTCCAGCGCAAAATGATGGTATGATAATTATTTGGCTCTCCTGGAACATCACTAAGTGTCTCTGTGAAGTACGTGCGTCCATAATAAGGGCTGCTAGGATTCTGATCAGTCCAGAGATAATCACGATCATTATTAAAATTAGGCACATTGAGATTGTTGCCAAGAAGTTCAACCCATACAGAACCACCATCGGTGGATTTGTCCAGTGTTACAGTACCCCCCGCCGGTGTAGAGCACAAACTAGCAAAGAGTGCAGCAGGCACAAAGGATGGAATATCCGCAAGCCAAGTCGGCACACCATCACCTTTGCTTGTACAACCTGGGGCTTGCACACGAGACCAACTAGTGCCCGCATTGCTGGTGCTTTCAATCCTCGTAGTGTGAGGATTGTCAGCGTAATTACCTCCCGACAACGCTAATAGTGGATTAGTAGGATGCATCGCTGCTGCGGGTTCATTAGAGCCATCTTGGTAGCCGGCGTAATTAGACATATTTACAGCTGGCCCCCAGGTAATAGTACTCAGAGGGTTTGTCTGCTCTACGGGTAAAAAGGCAGTAACCGGAGCACTGGTGAGGAAGAAAGGCGCTATTATCAGGGTTATGAGCAACGACAGTAAATGGATACGCGCTGGTTTTCGTAGCATTGCGATACCCTCTCAAATAATGATTAGCAGTGTTCCCTTTCAACAGTCATAAAGACTTCTTCCGGCAATATGAGCGTTTAACTCTCTGCCAGAAATGAAAGGATAATCGCGTTTCTATTAAGACTACTTGTTCAATTGCACCGTATCTACAATATAGCCAGATGCTTTTTCTCCAGCGCAAGGAGGAGTTAGCTCACCTGGTTGGGCTGGATGACCAAACAGTACAAAAAATGCCCCCTGCTGTACTGTGCTAGTCGTCTGATATTGGTAGTCGTTCCATGCAATGCCCGCTAATTGCAATTGCATTCCGCTTTGGTCATAAAGTACTATCGAGCAGCCACAATCTAACGAAGAACATGTTGGTGGGCCGTACTTTATTAGCTCACCCGCAATCCATGAAAAATCAGCAGCGTGCCCGTAGAGTGGTTACTGTGTTGTTTGGCGACCCGGGGCCGCTGTGCTCCCACTGCCCCAAACAAGGGCTACCAGTGTCACTACAACTAGCAACAGTGCCGGGATCAGACGCATGCCGTACCTATTCAGTTTCATCCTCGTTCTCCTTTCGCACTGGAAGCGGGTGTCCTCTTCTTTTTCAACCCCCTTCTATACTATAGCTTTATATGTGATAAAATACAAGATCTTGTTTAGAGGTAGCTGGGCGGGCAACCATGGATCGGCTCTCCTGCCCTTAACAAAATAGACGGATCCTGGTAGAATCTCTTGTATCTTACCCCAGGAGATTCCCCATGGATCCGCAGCGTCAATTCTGCCACAATCCGGCCTGTCCCGCAAGGGGCCACGTGGACCAAGGCAATATCGGGATTCATAGCCAACAGGAGCAGCGCTACCGCTGTACCCTCTGTCGGCACACCTTCACCGCCCGCCAGGGCACCCCATACTATCGCGGGCATGTCCCTGCCGCCGATCAGACCCGCGCCCTGACCCTGCGGGCTTATGGCGGTCCTGTGGAAGCCGCCGCTCGCGCTTTTGGCTACCAACCCCGCACCATTCGCTGGTGGGTGCAGCTCGCGGGCACCCACGCGCAGGCGGTGCATGCCGAACTGGTGCAGCAGCCCCGCGACTTGGAGCATGTCCAGGCCGATGAGATCCGCGTGCGGGGCCAAGGCCAGATCTTCTGGATGGCGCTGGCGCTGATGGTCCGGACCCGCCTGTGGTTGGGTGGCGTGGTCAGCCCCACTCGCGACCGGGCGTTGATCAACCAGCTGGCCGAACAGATCCGGGCCGGTGCCGTGGTCGCGCCACTGCGTGGTGGGCGGCAGGTGGTCGAAGTATACGTGCTCGGTGGAACTTCAGCGGTATTCGATCACGATGGCAAACTGGCTGCGCGCAGCGGCGGGCATCCGGCTCCCCCAGGTGCGCTGGAATTGCCGGTAGCGAGCGGCGGCCTCTGCCGGGGCGGGGGTGGGGACGATGACCAGGTGCAGTTTGGGCGGGTCGCCGAACTCCGGGTCCTCGAAGACCTCCAGTACGAGTGGCGCGCCAGGGAAGTAAGGTTGGAGGGCCTGCTGTGCCTCGGTGACGAGGGGCACTAATGCGGGATGCTGAGCCAGAAAGGCTTTGACCGCTAGTGAGGGGCTGGGGTCGTTGGTGATCATGGTGCGATCCGTTCCCTGGCACGATGTGAGTAAACACAGGTGGTGCGCGACGACCCTTTTAGCGCGACCCAGGGCGGTTTCCGGAGGTCGGCGGCGGCCAGGAGGGCTGTTACAGGCGTTCCCACGTCGCCCGATCAATCCCGGCTTGCCGCAAAATCCGGCTGAGGAGATCGCGGCTGATATCCCCTTCATGCTCATTAGGGATGGTGACGGTTATCACGCCATTGTCCATATAGGGGTGCTTGGCCCGGGCGGAGGGACCGGTGAAGCCTAACTCACGCAGGTGCCGGATCAAGTTCCGGCGGCTGATCGGGCCAAAGGGGGGCAGCAGGCCGCCGCAGCACGCGTCAGATCAATGCCATTGACCACGGGGATCGGGCGCTGCCATTCCAGGCGCAGGGTCAGCCAGCCCTCCAGGACCTCGGCCAGTTCGATCTGGCACGCTTCCTGGGTCGGGGCATTGGCCCACACCCCCTGAAAGCCGGGAATCTCGCCATAAACGCTGCCATCATCGGCCAATTCTTCGTAGACGGCCTGAGCCAAAGCCGCTTGGATGTAGGCGAAGAGCCGTTGCGCTTCCTGCTCCGTCGCCGCGTGGGCCAGCTTGGGTAGTTGATCAGCCATGTGTCGTTACCCCTCTCACTCATCGTTGCCGTTGGCTCGCCTCTAAGTTTAGCATACTCCTGGCCGCTAAATCAAGGAATCATCCCGCGCCCCCTCGTTGGTTATGCTGACGGCCCGGTAGCACGGGCTTGGTGGTCGTGCCTTTCGAGCCAGGATGCGCGCCGGAGGACGCCGGGCAAGTGGGTCCGCAGAGCCAGCTCTGGGTGCCCGCGCCCCCACGACCGCGCAGGGTGGGGGTCCGCCAGCCAACCTACCGGCCACCGGTGGGGGTGGGCTGTTGAACACGGCAGCCGACCTGGTGGGTGCCGTGGCCGATAGCGCCGCGTCTGCTCTGGAGCAAACGGCGGCACCCCCGGTCAGCTACTGCGCCGACGGCACGGTGCGGGATCTCGCCCATCGCACGCGCTCGCCCTTTGTCCCTGGCTGCGCGCCGCTGCCCATCGGCCCAACGCAACCTTAGCGAGGAGATGCCCGGGATGGCCGGGCTTGAGCTAACGCGCATGATCTGCCGCCGATGTGGCCGCGAGGTGAGGATCGCGGGCGCGGCCTGCCTCACTGGCACGGCGCTGTGGCCGCGCTGTTGTGACGTGGTCGCCGCGTTTGTCACCTTCCCCACCCCTGCCGCGATCGAAGCGGTGGTGGGGCCGCTCCTGGTTTCGGTGGTGGCCGTGCTGGCCGCGCGGGAGCGGGGAGCCGCGCCCCATGCCTGACCGTCCGAAGGCACCTGGCTCCCGCGTGAACACCCCCATCTACCGGGTCGACCCGCACGTGGCTGTCCAGCGTTGGGGTGCGCTGTGCGTCGGCGTGGTCCGGGGCGCGCAGCAGGTAAACACAGGGGGGCCGCTACCGCGTCGCGTTTGGCCCGGACGATTGGGCGTGGCTAGAGGAGTGCGCGATCGCCGGGGTGCAGGGAGAGTTGCCCCGCAACGGATCGGTCTTCAGCAGCACGGGATTGCCAGCGGCCTCCTCGTTTTAACCGGGCTACGTTACGCTGCCGATCCCCTGCTCTTGGAGAGTGGTTCTGCCGTCTGCCGTCGACACCACATATCCCTGAAAGGGCCCCTTGCGATCCGCTGCCGTGCCCCCCTAGTCTGATTCCTGGCCTGGGACAGAGCGAGAAGAGCACCCTGCGCGACCTCTCCGCTGATGTGGACGCCCGCCTGCACGACCTGGACAAAGAGCCGCCGGCCGACGAGGAGCGCGCGGCGGACGAGCGGGCAGTGGAAGGGTTCCCGGCGAGCCCGGCTAACGTAGTGCGGCGCTGTGGGGTTGCTGTGACGGTTGGCCGCTGCGATAATGCTTGACACGCCTCATAAACTTCAGTACAATCTGACACGACGGAGAATTTTTACCAATGGAGGCGGCGTGTGCATCTGCGTTTCGCTCAATCTCGGTCGGCTCAGGCGGACAATGGCGCGGGGTCTATGACCCCACGCCGCGCAGCCGGGCTGCTCCTCGTCCTCGGCCTGCTGCTCGTCACCCTCGCCCTCACCGGCCCGGTAACCGCTACCCCGCTGGCCCATCCCGCCCGCCAAAGCGCGGCCACCCCTACAGCCACCCCCACGGCGACCCCCGCTGGCGCAGCGGTACCCCTGATTACTCCCGTGCTGACTCTGGTCCCGGTCGCGGTCGGCTTTAACCATCCCATCGGCATCGATCATTACGAACCCGCCCAGCAGGTCGTCCTCTCGGTCAACTATCCCAGCGGCAGCCCCAACAACTTCGATCTCATCAACGCGCAGGGCACCCCCGCCCCTTTCGCTACCGTCGGCGGCTGGACCGAGGAAGTGAAGATCGCCACCGTGCGCGACACCCTCGGCGGCTTTACCGTCGGCGACCTCTTTACCGGCAACGGCCAGCCCGGCCAGATCGCCCGCCTGACCAACAACGGCCAGACCGTGCAAAACCCGTGGGTGGTCCTCACCCCTGAAAGCGGCTTGCTGCGCGGTAGCCTCTACGTGGACCGCACCGGGGTCTTCGGCGGCGATCTGATCGTCGTGACCACCGCTGGCGGGGTCTGGCGGATCAACGCCGCCCAGCAGGCCACCCGGCTAGCGACGCTGGGGGTCCACCTGGAAGGGGTGATCACCGTCCCCGATGACGCCCGCTATGGGGCCTGGCGGGGCAAAATCCTGGCCGGAGCCGAGGATCAGCAGAAGCTCTGGACGATTGACCCACAGGGGACCGCCGTGCCCTACAGTGATCTGAGCATCCGCCCGGAAGATATTGACCTCATCCCGGCCAACGAGAACTTCTTTGGCGTGGACTATGGCAACAGTCGCCTGGTGGGGGCACCGGCTTCGGCGTTTACCAACTGGGTGGGCGACATTGCCATTGCCGAGGAAGGCACGGCGGGCAACCCGGCCATTCTGTGGCGGGTCTGGTGGGACGGCAGCACCTGGCAGAAGCAAGCGCTGGCCCAGGTCGGGCAGTGGGAGCATGTGACCTTCTCCAGCGCGGGCTTGCCCCCTATCCCCCCGATCCCGACGAATACTCCCACCCCGACACGCACGCCGACGAGTACCTCCACCCGGACGGCCACTCCGACCCGCACACCGACCCGCACACCGACCCATACGCCGACGATCACACCCACAGCGATCCCTATCTCGACCCCACCTACTTATGCGATCAGCTATTACATCCAACAAACCAGCGCCAGTGCAGCTAAATTGCTAGGATGCACTGTTCGAGATAAAGATATTCATGGGATTGTCGTTCTGGATTTCAACCGTCCTTATGACTTTGCTACTCCAGGTAGCGACTTACACATATATGGCGCAAAGCTTTCTGAAATTTCCTTACCAATTCTCCTTTGGCCGCCACCAGCGGGCAGCTCTAGTGGAGATAGTCTACCCACAGATAGTATCTACGCCGATGCGCTGTCGTTTGCTTCGGGTTACGCGCTGGGGTGTGGTACTGAGGCGAGTCCGAATCCTAATATGAGTCTCACCATGGCTATCGGTGCAAGCAATTCCTATTTCAGAGATGCTGACGGTCAGAAGCAGCCTAATCCCTATCTCACATTCGACCATGGGCAGAATTGGGCCCAGATGGTTGCTGCCGTTAATGATGAGCTTTCCTGGTTGGGCTATCTACCCAAAATTCGCGCAGCAGGAGCCTACGATGCGGAGCCTGGTTGGTCGTGGAAGTGGGACTACAATCCGACCTACCAGTGGGCGAAAGGCTACAGTATGTATGCCGACTCATCCATCTGGCACGCACCCCTCTTCGACTTCGGAAGCTGTGACGGTTGTGTGCGTACCCAACCGAGAAACTCTTGGAGCGCATACAACATCACAGAACTCGATCAAGTGGCTAATCTTTCATGGCGTTTGCCATGGACACGTGCCCTTCCCGAAATTTATCATCCGCCATTAGCCGAAGAGTGGTACAACGTCAGAAGACTCGTAGATGAGGGTGGAAATTGGATGGACATTGCGGGAGTCATGACGGAGTGTGGCAGTAGCGGTTGTAACTTTCAGAACTCAGCGAGTTGGGTTGACAACCAGTTCAAGTGTCAACCTGATCCTCCTGGAATGCCGACACCGACTGGAACGCCGATGCCGCTTCAATGCCACGACCTCCCTCCAAATCAGGGATGGCGAGCACTACATGACATCCATAACGCCCCATGCACACCCGATTATCTTATCTATCCGCTGTCGCTACCCTTACAGTGCTCACCATCCTTCACGCCCAATAACATCCCACCCCCTCACATTGATGTCTTGACCGATATTCTTTGGCAGGCGACGGCGACCCCCACCCCATAAAGGGTATCAGTGAGGCTGGTACAGAGAGGATCATCTCAATGGAAAAGCGACTAACCTGGCGCAAAAATGCTTCACATCTTTACATAGCGTCATCACTGTTGATAATAATGCTAATTTCGGTCGCTTGCGGACAGACGCAGCCCGTCCTGCCAACGAGCGAAACGCCCACGGCTCCGCCGCCTGAACTGACACCAACCGCCGCCGCGACCGTGACGGGGGTGCCGCCGGTCCCCACCCGCACCGCGAATGCTGCCGCCACACTCACCGTGGGGGAAATATTGGCTGAGATCCGCGCAGGCGGTGCCACGAAGGTGGTAGCCGAAGCACAAGGAGCGTTGACGACTATACCCTTGGAGCAAACAGCACTTGCCCGCCCTAGTCCCACCCTCTACATCATCCCTACGCCGTGGCCGACCTCACTCCCGGAGCCGACGCCTGTGCTCGGGCGACAGCCCCTAGAAGATTGTGCAACGGGCATCCACGGCTTTGACGCGACTAATTGCTGGATCGTGCTCCTTGATAACCAATTCGTGTATATAGATGGTGGGAATTCATATAACGTTATCAGCGGTGATCTTTCGGACACCTCGATAGGCACGATTCTTGTCTTCACCCGTCCACTGACCCTCAGTGGGATTGGATCCTCAGAACTTTATCGTACTCCGCAACAATTAGGGCCTGTGGACATTACAATGGTGGATGGATCCTTGGTGACAGTAGTGACTGATAACCCAGGAACCAGTGTTAGCTTCGTCTTCGACCTCGCCACCCGCCAGTGGGTGACGTCTGGTCCCTCCCCCGTTCCCACCTTGTTGTCCACGCCCTAATGGGCCGATCCATACGCTGCCGATCTCATGCTCCTGGGGAGCGGTCCTGCCGTCTGCCTTTAGACACCACATATCCCTGAAGTAGCCGCCCACTGATCCCTCCTCCGCGCCGATCCAATTCGTAGCCCAGCCCAGATCGAGGATGGAGTAGAGGAGTGCTGGAGATCCCGGTGGGGGTGCGCGGCCCAACGACGCTACGCCCCTGACGGGGACGATAGCCGCGCGTGGCAAGCCGCTGGGGAAGCTCCAGCGCTCGGCGGACCCAGGAGATGGGGCAAGAGCTACGCCCTATCCCCGTCGCTGGGATCGGCGGAAGAAGGTTTTGGTTAGATGGGACGGGATCGGGGGCTAGCAGGGATTTGTCCCCTGGACGAATCCCGCCTCGAACTCAGGGCGAAAGGCCGATTCGAGACCAATTCGAGTCCGCAGGCACGCGCTCCGCTCGGTCGCGGGACCGACATATTATAGAGAAAGCGCAGCGCGAACGGGAAAGAAACCGACGGGATGAGCCGTAGGGATAGATCCACCGAGGTCGGCATGGAGTGGCCGGGAAGCAGTTACCAGCAGCCCCCGGACACGCTGTCCTTAGGCCCGGCCAGCACCGCAGCGCAGTCGGTGGCAGCGGTTGATGCCAGGCCTCTCGTGCCAAGGCTAACCTCTGTTCGAGCGTCGGACCTACAAGGATGGCCTCTAGCGGATGCGGGGCAGCGGTGACGAGGAAGGCAGGAAGGGCCGATCGCAAGATGCAGTTTCCGCAGGGGGAGAGGGAGATGTTCTGCGGAAACGGCTGCGGACGCGATCACCCCCACCACTGCGGATAAAACCCACCCAGCCGTGCCTATTGGGCGGCTAAAGAGACCCTTCAGAACATGCTAATCCGCTTGCTAAACAAGTGACACGCTATTAGCCGGGGGTAAGTCGAGCGCAGTCAGCCGCTAGGGTGCAAATCAGGGTGAACGCAAGCCGCCTCTTGCTGACTGCGCCAGCCGCGTATGTCCGGGGTGCTGTCCTCTGTTATAGTCGGGAATTATAGCAAAGGGGCGGCCCCGTCGAGCCGCCCCTTAATTTATATAATATCACGTTTGATGCAGAACCGACTCGTGAAGGATTGTAGCACTGCTACTACAATCGTGCCGCATCTAGCGCGAAAGGCGGCGAAATGGTACAACGGAAGGGCTTACATCCTTATCCAGGAGGCTTCCGATGAACCAAGACTTCGACACCTTTCTGATTGGATTATACCTCATCGTCAGCGAGTGGCTCCAAACCCACGGGCACCGTTATGTGCGCCCGCAGGGTGGCACGCCGCCCCGCTGTGGCGATGACGAACTGCTGACGCTGATCTTGGCCCACCAACTGAACCAGGCCACCTGGCACGAACGCCGCTGGCTGCGCTGGTTGGAGCACAACGGCTATCGGGCTTGGTTCCCGCACCTGCCCAGCCAGAGTGCCTACAACCGCCGGGCACGCAATCTGGGCGGGGTACTCCGGGCCTTTCGCGTCTATCTGGCCCATGCGGTGCTGGACGACGCGCCCCCGGAGGCGGTGGTGGATGGCACGCCGCTCCATGTGCGCCACTGGCGGCGGCACGGCCCGTCGCACCGGGCGTTGCCCGACGCGGCGCTGGGCTATTGTGCGGCCAAGCGGGAGTATTTCTACGGCTACCGCTTGGTCGTGCTGGTCACGCGGACCGGGATGATCATTGACTGGGTGTTGCTGCCTGCCAACGGCGATGAGCGCGATGGACTGGAGACGCTGGTGGCCGACGAGGAGCAGTGGCGCATCTGGGGGGACAAAGGGTTCCTCGATGCGGCGCGGCAGGAGCAGTGGGCAAGCGAACAGCAGATTGAGGTGGTGACGCCGCAACGCCGCAACCAAGCGGTGCAATTGAGTCGGGCGGCAGCGGCGGAGTTGGGGGCGGTGCGTCCGATGGTGGAGACCGCGTTCGCGCAAGCGAAAGAGTATGTGGAGTTGGAGCGGCTGCGGGTGGCGACGTTCAGCGGGGTCTGGGGCCGGCTGAACGCCAAGCTGACGGCGCTGATGGTCCTGGCCTGGGCCAATGTGCGGCGGGGCATCGCGCCGCTGAGTTATGTTAACTTCGCGTGGTAGGTTGTGCATCAAGCGTAATATCGTCTACCAAAGTGCTAAGGTTGGATCTCAAATTCCATAGATGGTAGTGGTTCGTTTGTGCAATACCTTCGCCAATTGCCAGGCACGAGCGGGATTGAGCGTAAACGTGATCGAAAGAAATTAAATATGGTCCCGCTGCGGCGGGAGCATATTTAATTTCAGGCAGTAGGCGCATCCGGGGCCAGCCCCACGCTTCAAATTTGGCGAAGGTATTGT
>JBBSAN010000053.1:0-16010 GCA_038252265.1 Chloroflexia bacterium | reverse complement strand
GGCGAGCGCGGTGAGCTTGGCAAAGAGCGCATCCCGCTCCCCCCGCACGATCGCTGCGTCGATGAACCGGCTCAGCCGGGGATCGGCGCTGTATTCCTCGACCAGCAAGCTGCTCAGGTCGGCATTGCGGCCCAGGGGCCGGATCACATGATGCGGGTAGCCGACCAGGCCATAGCTGCGTAGCAGGGTTAGATTTTCATACTCTCGGTCCATGTTGCGCTGGCTGGCCGGGGTGCTGGCCTGGCCTATCCCGGCAAAGAACTTGCCCGCCACGCGCAGCCCGCTCTGATCCTCTTCATAGAGGTAGACCGCGTCCCGTTCGCCCAGGCGAAAGACGCGGAACGCGGCAGGCCAGCCCCCGTAACCTAACTGGGGCAGAATCTCGCACTGCAAGTATTGATGCAACGGATCCGTGCTCGGCAGTGGTCCTAGATAGTGTGGCATTAGTACCCGCTTCCCGAGGTACTCACAAAGGGTCAGCAATCCGGGTGGCGTTAGGCCGGTTGCACCGCACGGTCCGCGCGCTCAAACAGGCCCACGGCACCCGGCCACCGGGAATGGTGCCGGGCTACGCAGGTTGGCGCTTGGACCCTGGCCCGGAGTATACACCCCGGTGCCGCGCAGCGCAAGCATGAGCAGGCCCAGCCGTGGATCGGGTGCGCTCACGGTTGCGGTACTGGAAGACCGAGATCATTTCTACGCCAAAAGGACTATTGACTTTCGCCGGGCCTCGGATATAATTAGTTTGGTAACCTAATGATTAGAGGAAACGGCCTGTGCTCGATGTACAAGAAACCCGAGAAACCTGGGAACCTCTGGAACCCCAGGAAACCGCCGACCAGGTAGCCCGGAAGCTCCTGGAGGCGTTTGGCGAGTTCCGGCGCTTGCCCTGGCGCGAAAGCGCGATCCCCGGCCTGACGGCGGGCGAAATGATGATCCTGTTCTCGCTCCAGCGGGCGTGCGGCTCCGGGGGGGCCGGTCTCAAGGTGTCGGATCTGGGCAATCTTTTGCACGTTTCTGCGCCAACGATGACGCAGCAAGTCAACAGCCTGGTCGCCAATGGCTACGTAGAAAAGCGCGCCGACCTGGACGACCGGCGCGTCGTCCGCCTCACGCTGACTCCCAAGGGGACGGGGGTGGTGCATACGGCGTTCACCAGCTTTTTCGCCTCCTTTCAGGGCCTGGTGGAATATCTAGGCGTAGCCGATAGCGTCCAACTCGCCACGCTCATGTCGAAGATGTTCGCCTATTTTGAGGAACTTCGCCAGGCAAATGCAGCTATACAGGAGTAATAAGGATGCTTAGATTATTCAAATTCTTAGGCCCGTTCAAGTGGCAGGTGGCGGCGATGTTGCTGCTCTTGTTCCTGCAAACGCTCGCCACCCTTTATCTACCGACTCTGCTGGCCGACATCATTGACACCGGTGTGGTGAAGGGCGATACCGACTATATCGTCCGCACCGGTGGGTTTATGTTGCTCGTGGCCGGGGCCAGTGGCCTCTGCTCGATTGGGGCGGCGTTCCTCTCGGCCACGTCGGCCACCGGCTTCGGCAGGAATGTGCGCAGCCGCGTCTTCGGGCAGGTCAGCGGCTTCTCGCTGCACGAGTTCGACAAGCTCGGCACGGCCACGCTGATCACCCGCACCACGAACGACATCAATCAGGTCCAGCAGGTGCTGCTCCTGATCATGCGCATGATGATCACCGCCCCGATCATGGCGGTGGGTGGGGTCATCCTGGCCGTCTCGAAAGATGCGCCGCTGACGCTGGTGCTGGTGGTGGCGATCCCAATTCTGGCCGCGGCGATCGCCTTGATCGCCACGCGTGCCGTACCGCTGTTCCGCGCCCTGCAACTCAAGCTGGACCGGCTGAATCTGGTGCTGCGCGAGGAACTGACCGGCATCCGCGTCATTCGCGCCTTCAACCGCACCAGCTATGAGCAGGAACGCTTCGACGCGGCGAACGGCGATCTGACCGCGACCGCGATCCGGGTGAACCGGATCATGAGCTTGCTATTCCCCATCGTCTTGCTGGTCATGAACCTCACATCGATCGCGATTATCTGGTTCGGTGGTCTGCGGATCGACGCCGGGGCGATGCAGGTCGGCTCACTGATCGCTTTCACCCAGTATGCGATGCAGATCATGTTCTCGCTGCTGATGGTGTCGATGCTGTTCGTTATGGTGCCACGGGCGCAGGCGTCGGCGGTGCGCATCAATCAGGTGCTCGATATGGTGCCCGAAATCAACGACCCGGCCCAGGCCAAGACCCCCGGTATCCAGAAGGGCTTTGTCGAGTTCAAGGATGTGACCTTCAGCTACCCCGGCGCGGAGCAACCCGCGTTGTCGAATATCTCGTTCAAAGCCAGCCCCGGCGAAGTGGTCGCCATCATCGGCGGCACCGGCTCCGGCAAATCGACGCTGATCAACCTGATCCCGCGCTTCTATGATATCGACAGTGGCAGTATCGAGGTGGACGGCGTGGACGTGCGCGAAATGGCGCAGGAGGACCTGCGGGCGCGGATCGGCTATGTGCCCCAGCAGGCAGTCCTCTTTAGCGGGACGATCACCGACAACATCCGCTATGGCAAGGACGACGCGACCGAAGATGAGATCCGCCACGCCGCCGAGACGGCCCAGGCGCTGGACTTCATTACCCACATGCCGGAGGGCTTCAACTCGCGCATCTCCCAGGGCGGTACCAACGTCTCGGGCGGGCAGAAGCAGCGCCTGTCGATCGCCCGTGTACTGGTCCGTAAGCCGGAGATCAATATCTTCGACGACAGCTTCTCCGCGCTCGACTTCAAGACCGATGCCCGGCTGCGCCGCGCCCTGCGCAAGGAAACCGCCGACGCGACCGTGCTGATCGTGGCCCAGCGCGTCAGCACCGTACTCGATGCCGACCGCATCATTGTCTTGGAGGACGGGCGCATCGTCGGCATGGGCAAACACCGCGAACTGATGAATAGCAGCGAAGTGTACCGCGAAATCGTGGCCTCACAGCTTGCAGAGGAGGAAATAGCAGCATGAGTACGGCAATGCGTGAGGGCCGGCCCGAAAGCAGGCCCGCTGGGCCTGGCGGACCAGGCGGACGCCCCATGGGCGGCGGTCCGATGGGCAGCATCGGGATGCCGGTCCAAAAGGCCAAAGATTTCAAAGGCACGGCGCGGCGGCTGCTGGGCTACCTGCGCCCGCACCGGACGCAACTTGCGGTGGTGGTCGTTACGGCCATTCTGAGCACCGTCTTCAGCATCCTCGGTCCCCGGATTATGGGCAACGCCACGACCAAGCTGTTTGAAGGCCTGGTCGCGAAAATGCGGGGCATACCAGGGGCCAAGATCGATTTTGACTACATCGCCCAGATCTTGCTGATCCTGGCGGGCCTCTACGTGATCAGTTCGCTGTTCAGCTACCTGCAACAGTATGTGATGGCTGGGGTGGCCCAGAAGACCGTGTTCGTCATGCGCCGCGACGTGGACGAGAAGCTGGCGCGCCTGCCGCTGAAGTTCTTCGACGCCCGCACCCACGGCGAGATCCTCAGCCGCGTGACCAACGACATCGACAATATCGCCAACACGTTGCAGCAGAGCGCCACGCAGATCATCACCTCGGTAGTTACTCTGCTAGGCATCATGATCATGATGCTCACGATCAGCCCGCCAATGACGCTGATCGCCCTGGTGGTGGTGCCGGTCTCGCTGGTGGTGGTGGTGATCGTGGGCAAGCGCTCGCAGGGCTTTTTCGTGGGCCAGCAGAAGGAGCTGGGCCAACTGAACGGCCACGTCGAGGAGATGTATACCGGCCACCGGATTGTGAAAGCCTTTGGCAAGGAGACCGACTCGATTGCCCAATTCGACGCGATCAACGACCGGCTCTATGACGCAGGCTGGAAAGCGCAGTTTGTCTCCGGCCTGATCATGCCGCTGCTCAGTTTTGTCGGCAACATCGGCTATGTGGCGATCGCCGTGGCCGGGGGCATCCTGGCGACGCAGCGGGCGATCACCATTGGTGACGTGCAGGCGTTCATTCAGTACTCGCAGCAGTTCTTCATGCCGATCACCCAGACGGCGCAGATCGCCAACGTGATGCAGTTGGCCGTAGCCTCCGCCGAGCGCGTCTTCGAACTGCTGGACGAGCCGGAAGAGGTGGCCGACCGCGCCGACGCGACGGTGATCAAGTTCCCGCGGGGCAATGTCGCCTTCGCTCATGTGAATTTCAGCTACAAGCCCGAATCGCCGCTGATCGAGGACATGAACATCGCCGTCACGCAGGGGCAGACCGTCGCCATCGTCGGCCCCACCGGGGCGGGCAAGACCACGCTGGTCAACCTGCTGATGCGCTTCTATGAACTCGACGGTGGCAAGATTACCGTGGACGGCGTGGATATCCGCGATATGCGCCGGGGTGACCTGCGTAGCATCTTCGGCATGGTGTTGCAAGACACCTGGCTGTTCAACGGGACGATCCGCGATAACATCGGCTATGGCCGCCAGGGGGCGACGATGGACGAGATCGTCGCCGCCGCCAAAGCCGCGCACGCCGACCACTTCATCCGCACGCAGCCCGACGGCTACGACACAGTCCTGAACGAGGAGGCGTCCAACATCTCGCAGGGCCAGAAGCAGTTGCTGGCAATCGCCCGCGCCGTGCTGGCCGACCCGGCGATCCTGATCCTGGACGAGGCGACCAGCAGCGTGGATACCCGCACGGAGGTCTTGATCCAGCGGGCGATGGAGAACCTGATGGTCGGGCGCACCAGCTTCGTCATCGCCCACCGGCTATCCACCATCCGCGATGCGGACCTGATCCTGGTCATGAACAACGGCAGCGTGATCGAAAAAGGCACTCACCAGGAGTTGCTCGCCGCCCACGGCTTCTATGCCGACCTGTACAACAGCCAGTTCACCGGCGCCAATCTCGATGAAGTCGCGCCCGCGCCCACACCTGCGCTGGTCGCGGTCGCGTCCTAGCCCGGCAGCCGCCGATCCTGGCTCATCCGCAGCAACGACCCAGAGGCCCCCGGCATACTCGCCGGGGGCCTCTGCGCGTGTTGCCAGCGGCGATCTCACCGTAGGAGACCACCGCGCCGGGTTGGCCCGCCGCTCAGCGCCGGGCCGGGGTCTGGCAGGCAGGGAAGAAGGCTTGCGCCGCGATCTTGCTGATCTGGCCGCGCGTGGCCGGGCTGTTCGGGCGGAAGTAGGGGCGGTTGGCCGGGGCGATGCACGGCTCCCCGGCCCCGCCGCACGGATAGCCGGTGATGATGGACCGGGCGGTCAGGCGTTCGATCGGCAGATAGAAGGGGCTGCCGGGCGGCACGTCTTCAAAGGTCTGCGCGGTGGGCGTCTCGGTCCAGCCTGCTGCCCCACTGGTGATCTTGGCGAGTTGGCCGCGCGTCACGTTGTTGCCGGGACGGAAGTAGGGGCGATTGGCCGGGCTGACACACGGCTCGAACGGCCCGCCGCAGGGATAGCCGCCGATGATGCCCCGCGTGCCCAGCCGCTCCACCCACAGGGCGAAGGTGCTGCCGGGCGGGACATCCTCGAAGGTCTGCTGCGTGCTCGGTACCGGATCGCTCCATTGGGCCGCTTCGGCGACGATCTTGCTCACCTGCCCCCGCGTGACATTGGCACTCGGGCGGAAGTAGGCACCGGGGCAGGGTTCGCCCGGCCCGCCGCAGGGATAGCCGCCGACAATGCCCCGGCAGGCCAGACAGCGGATATACGTGTAGAAGGGGCTACTTGCAGGCACATCCGTAAATTGCAGAGAGCAGGGCGTCCCGGTAGTGGTGGCCGATGGCGTGCTGGTGCCGGTCGGCGTGGGGCTGGGCGACAGGGTGGTGGTAGCCGTTGGGGTGTCCGCTGTGGGCGTGGGGCTGGGGGGCGGCAGGTAGCCGAGGGCTGTCGCCGCTTGCATGATCGCGGTGGCAATGTCGGGCGCGTAATGGAAATTCGTATCGTCTACCCGGATGCCGCCGAGCACGCGGACATCGGCCCAGTAGTAGTCCTCCTGGGTGAAGAAGTTGTACGGCGGGCGGGGGCCTTCGCCGTGATAGCCGGGATAGTTCGTCCAGGCGGTGTTCTGGAACAGTGCATAGGCGGCCTGGGCCTGGGTGCGGCGCTGCTGCCAGTTGGCCGACGCGCTGGCGGGGTCGCCATAGTTATCCACCGTCCCGCTGCCCCCGTGGCCCGCGCCGGTATAACAGCCGAGGGTGCGGTGGCCGGGCGACCCACCGATCGCCCCGCAGGTCCACTGCGGATGTGTGGTCGCCACGTATTGTAGGATATCCCACTCCGGCTCCCCGCTCGACGGGGTGGGACTGGGCGTGTCGAGCGGCACCGCCCGGTAGATCGAGGGCGCGTTCGGGGCGAGTTGTGCCTGGGCGGGGCCACCCGGAAAGGTGGTGGCGATCCCGCCCAACGTGATCAATAGCCCGACCGCCAGCAGGGCGATCCGGCCCCTAAGCCTGTTATCGTGGTTCATGGACGTTCCCTCCCATCTTGCTGCGGCAGATCCCTGTCAGATCTGGTCGAATCGCTGCGTCGCCAGGGCCGGACGGCGCAGATCCCCCTATTTTAGAATACCACACGCTGGTGAACATTGGGGTATATGTGGCTAGCGGTTCGGTGAGTGGTCTAATCCTGCTCCCGGTCCCCGGCTGCTGTGGCGTGGAGCCATGGGCTAGCCACTCACCGATTTTTAACCCATCGTCACCGCTTATCTATTGACCCTTTGCCCGAGCGGTGGTATGATCATAGTGGATCGAATGAAGCAGATATGGGCAACCATCAATGAACCGTTCGATTTAACCCAACACCTGTTGATCCGCAAAGAGCGTCAGCTCGCTGCGAGGAGTGGATGGTGGGCTGTCCCGGGCGCAAGCCCCTGGCAAGGACCCCGGAGGATCCGCGAGGATTGTCCGGGGTTTCTTTATGGGTCGCTCCACCTCTGGTAGGGACTATTTACCCGTGCATACCCCGTTGAGAACCGGCGGCACGGCGGGCATCCTGGCCCACGGCCCGATCAACCATCGTTCTGCGCGGTGGCTTTTGACCAAAAATTCACCAATTGTCTCCGTTTATCTATTGATGCCCGGCCCGCCGGGTGCTATGATCATAACAGAACGAACAACACAGATGTGGGAAACCATAAATGAGCGGTTCGGTCTACCCAACACCACTGAACCGCAATGGGCGTAAGCATCGCGTGACTGAACCGCAATATGCGTAAGCACGGCATGCAGGAGTGAAGGTTGGGCAGCGAGGGGCGGAGGCTCCTGGCAAGAACCCCGGAGGATCCGTAAGGATTGTCCGGGGTTTGTTTTTGTGCCCCCTCGCGAGGCGCGCCAACAAGCGGCGTACATAAACAACGGGCCGAGGAGGCACCGGGGATGGACAAGCCGCCGATTCCAGAGTTCCTGACCGGAGACCTGATCCTCTTTACCAGTCGCGGGGATTTGCCTGGGGAGTTGGGGCGCTGGGCGGCGCGGGCCAGGGGCGAGCGCCCCACCTATGCTGTGCATAGCGCCCAGTTCCTCGACGCCGGGCGGGTGCTGGAGATGAATGGGGCTGCGAAGATCCGCCCCCTCGCCGCGGTGCTGAGCGATCGCCGGGGGTTTGAGATCTGGCGGTGCCGGACGTTGACCAACCCGCAACGGGCCGCGCTGACCGCGCAAGCGCTCCACTATCTGAATGCGCGGTTCGGCTGGCCCAAGCTGCTGACGCATGTGCTTGATGATTTACTCAATAAGATCCTGCACCACGAGGTCTTCTTCTTTCGCCGGTTAAACCACAATGACCGCTATCCCATCTGCTCCTGGATCACGGCCTTTGCCTACGACCGTGCCTTGCACTACCACTTCGGCGTGCCTCCCGAGTGTGCCGATCCCGATCAGATTCACGACTGGGTGACCGCACATCCGGCGGAATGGGGCCAGATCTACCGCAGGGCCGTGGCCGCTCGGCCCCGCGCTACCCCGGCTCCTGCTCGGTTCTAAAGGAGGTGTGTGATGGCACTCCCTGTGCTTGACTCCCCCGCCCCGCCCGTGATGGTGCCTGGTCCGGCTGTGCCGCCCGCCGCCACGCCTGCGGCGGCCCCCGGCTCATTCCCGTGGCGGACGGCGATCAACTACGGCGTTGCCAATCTGGGCGCATCGGTCGTCTACGCCCTGTTCAACTTCGCCATGCCGCTCTACCTGGCGACCTATCAACTGCGGCCCGAACTGATCGGCCTGCTGGCGAACGAGCGGTCGTTTGTCGGCGCATTCATCCAGCCCATCGTCGGGCGGATGAGCGACCGCACCCGGACCCGGCTGGGGCGGCGACGGCCCTACTTCCTGGCGGGCATCCCGCTGATGTGCCTGGCCTTGCTGCTCCTGGCCTTCCACCCGCCGTTCTGGGTGATGCTGGGCATCATGACGGTGGCCGCCTTCTTCCTCTCCATCGCCTGGGACCCCTACATGGCGCTGCTGGCCGACCTGTTCCCGTCGGAGCAACGCGGGCGGGTTGGCGGGCTGATCGGCGTTGGCAGCGGGGCGGGCACGGTGCTGCTGCTCGTGCTGGCCTACACCCTCTGGGTCGGGCAGGAGTGGTGGGTGTTCGGCCTTACCGTTGCCTTCTTGCTGCTGACCTGGGGCTACACCTTCTGGAAGGTGCGCGAACCCGCCGCCCCGGCGGAGGCCGCGGCCTCACCCAAAGCGGCCAACCCCCTGGCCTACCTGCGCAGCCTGCGCCCCTACCCCGAAGCGGCCAAATACACCGTCGCGATCACCTTCTTCTGGCTAGGCACGGGCGGGGCGATCCCGTTTATCACCCTGTTTGGCACCCACGCTCTGGGCGCGACCGAGCAGGAGGCGTTCTTGCTGCCGCTGATCGCTACGGCGGTCAATGCGCTGGGGGCGATGCCGGTCGGGTTCCTGGCTGACCGCTTCGGCAAGAAGCGGATCATGATGGCCGCGCTGCTGCTCTTCGGCGTCTTCGGCCTGATCGGGTCGCAAAGCCAGACACTCTGGCAAGCGATGATCGCGCTGGGCTTTATCGGCCTGGCGAACGCCGGGATGGTGCAGATCAACCCGCTACTGACCGATCTGGTGCCCAAGGCGCGCACGGCAGAGTTTATCGGCCTGGTCTCGGCGGTGTTTTCCTTTGCCCAGCCGCTTGGCTCGATGCTGGTCGGCGGGGTGGTCCACCTGGCGACCGGGCTGGTCGGGCCGAACGATGCCTACCGCTGGGCCTTTATCGCGGCGGGCGTGCTGGTGATCATCGCTGCCGCCCTGCTGCAAACCGTGCATCCCGAACGCGCCCGGCTTGCGGAGGCGTGAGCGGTGATTCCACGCCCGATGAGGAGGTGTGCGATGCAAGTGCGATCATTGGCTGGTTGTACCCCGGTGCTGGTGCGGGGCGCTTCTCCGGTCGGGGTGGCCCGTCCCACGGTCGGGGTGTTGATCCTGCGCGGGCTGGTCGGGGCGTTGTTTCGCCTGCTGTTTCGCATCCGGGTGGAAGGGCGGGAGCAGATCCCGCCGGGACCCTGCGTGATCTGTGCCAACCACCTGGGCTGGTCCGATCCGTTCTTAATGCTGCTGTTCCTGCCCGCCACCCCCCGGCTCCAGATGCTGGGCCTCCATCCACGGGTGATCTCGGCTTTCCGCGCCTGGGTAGTGGATCACCTGGGCGTGCTGGTCGAACTGGACCGTGCCCACCCGGTCGAGGGGGTCCGCCGGGCACGTGCCGCGCTGAGCGACGGGTATTCGATGCTCGTCTTCCCCGAAGGCACCTATCAAGGGGCGACCGAGGGGCAGCTCCAGGCGTTGCATCCGGGCGCGGCCTACCTGAGCCTCGCCAGCGGCCTGCCCATTGTGCCCGTCGGCCTGACCGGCACCGGGGCCTTGTGGCTGCGCCGCCCGATTACAATTCGCATTGGCCCGCCCCTGTGGCCGGAGAGCGGGCCGGGTACCCGGCACGAGCGTGCTGCCGCGTTGACCGAGGCCATCCGCACAGCCTTGCTGGCACTGCTGCCCGGTGATGCGGCGGGAGCGGCGATGCGCCTGCGGCTCTTGCGCCGCTGGCTCTCGACCCTCTTCGACTGAGGCGTTTCTATAGGGCGCACCGCAAAACGATTGCGGGAGGTGATCGGTATGAAACCGTATACGGCGATGATCAACGGCCATCCGCGCGTGATAGACCCTTCGCTGATGCACCGTCCACGGCTGCACCTGCCAGAGGGGGATATTGTTCGGGCGTCCGTGCCGCTCCGGGCGTTCCGGCTCTTCGCCCGGTTCCTCTTCGGCCTGGTTTTCCGGGTCCGCATCGAGGGCCGGGCGAACGTGCCCCGGCACCCGGCCATTATCTGCTTCAACCATCTGGGATGGGCCGAAGCTTTCCTGGTGCTGCTCTATTTCCCGGTAGAGCCACGGATCTATGGGATCGGCCACGCATATGTAAGCGAGATCTCAGGGTTCCGCCACTGGCTGATGGACAAGCTCCACGTCCTGATCCCGATGGATGTCAACCAGCCCTTCCGGGCGTTGCGGCTCAGCGAGGAGGTGCTGCAACGCGGCGGCTCGCTGCTGATCAGCCCCGAAGGCCATCTGGGCGACCGGGAAGGCGATCTGCTGCCCCTCCAGCCCGGCGCGGCGCACGCCAGCCTTATGACCGGCGTGCCCCTGCTGCCGGTCGGGATCACCGGCACGAAGGAACTGTGGCTGCGCCGCCCGCTGACGGTGCGTATTGGCCGGCCCATCAATCCTGCGGACTTCACCGGCGACCGGCGCACCCGCGTTCCCGCCATGACCGCTGCGCTCGACCGGGCGATGCGGGCCTTGTTGCCGGGGGATGCTGCGCGCCCCCGGATCACACTTCTCCGGCGGCGGCTGACCGAACTCTTTTAAGCGGCGGCGGTTGCCCCCGCTCGGTACCAGGGTGGGAGAGGACACGAACAAGAATAGGTAAACATATCCCATAAGAATGCCCGATGGGCCACGAGAAATAGCTCGTGGCCCATCGGGCATTTAGCCAGCCAGCCGTCCGCGCCCGGCGCTGGTGCGGGCAGCGCCTTGCCACTCCCGCCGTTTAGTTCGGCGGGTCCCGCCCCACGGCTTCCCCCTGGTCTCAGTGGTCCCGACAAATACGGGACCATTGTCGCTCCTTAAACACTACTTATGGTTAGTGTTCGGGACCATACAATATGGTACGGTTAACATGGTTCTCGCCCCGCTGCGGTATGCGATTTAGATCCCTGTTTTGCGGGTAAATCTGCCGTGACCCGAGTCCCCATTGTGCTGGCGCGAAGAGCTATCGCCTTCGCTGGACTACTTATCCACAGATTAGGGAGATTATTGATGTCAGTATTCCAACGGATCGTTCATTGGATGTTGGCCGCCGTGCTGCTGGTGCTGCTGGGCTGCGCACCGGGAGCCGGTCGGCCTGTGGAGGCGCGCCCCGCCGCGCCCCCGGCGGAGAGTGCGGACGCGCAAGCCGCGCAACTGGCCGCCGCGTATGATCAGGTTGGGTTGAGCTTCGAGCGCAATGAGGGGCAGGTAGACACCACAGTGCGCTATCTGACCCGCGCCAATGGCTACACCGCCTTTTTGACCGATGCCGAGGCGACACTGGTCTACAAGACCGGGAGTGGGGCCGAGGCTGCCTATGCGGTGCTGCGCTATCAACTTCAGGGTGCCCAGGCGAGCGCCCCCGCCGCGAGCGACAAGCTACCGGGTACGACAAACTATTTTATCGGCAACGACCCGGCCCAATGGCGCAAAGACGTGCCGACGTATGGCCGTGTGACCTACGCGGGCGTCTATCCCGGCGTGGACCTCGCGTATTACGGCACGCGGGGCGCGCTACAATATGATTTCAATGTCGCGGCGGGGGCCGACCCCGGCGCGATTCGCTTGCACATCGCGGGCGCGGATAAGCTGGAACTGGTTGGCGGCACCCTGTTGATGCACACTGCCGCCGGGGTGATCCGCCAGAGCGCCCCGGTCATCTACCAGACCGGGGCCACCGGGCGTGAGCCGGTCCAGGGTGGCTTTGCCCTGGAGACCGACGGCACGGTGGGCTTCACCCTGGGCCGCTACGATGCCAGCCGCCCGCTGGTGATTGACCCGGCCACGCTGGTCTGGTCCACCTACCTGGGCGGCGATATCGATCCCACCCGCAGCCAGCACGGCGGCGACTGGATGATCGCCACCGCCGTGGACGGCACCGGCAATGTCTACGTGGCCGGGGCCACCGACGCCGTGGACTTCCCGCTGGTTAACCGCCCCCCGCAATTGCCTGCGGTGATGCACAACTTCTTCAACCTGAGCATCACCAAGTTCAACCCCACCGCCGCCACGATCCTCTACTCCAGCTACCTGGGGGGGACGCGCGACAGTACCAGCGGCAACGGCGAGAACGGCAACGGCATGGATATCGCCCTGGACAGCAGCGACCGCCCCTATATCGTCGGCTGGACCAACGATGACACCTTTCCGACCACGGCGGGCGTGATCCAGCCGATCAAGGGCAACCCCGCCCAGCACGGACGGGGCAACAACGCCGCAGATATGGTCGCCGCCCGCCTCAGTGCGGCAGGCAACAACCTCGATTGGTCCACCTTCTATGGCGGCAGCCTCAACGATTACGGCTACGGCATCGCCCTGGGCAGCGGGGCCAGCCCCGATGTCTATCTCTACGGGGCCACCGAGTCGGGCGACCTCCCGACTACCGCCGGGGCCTATGACACCGCCCGCAACGGCACGACCGACGCGATGGTCGTGCGCCTGAACAACACCGCCACCACCCGGCTCTACAGCACCTATCTGGGCGGGAGCACCGGGGAAGCCGAGACCGGCGACGAACTCTACGGGGCTGGCACCAATCCCGAAGACAGCTTCTATCACACCGGCGGGATCGCTGTCGATGCCGCCGGGCGGATCTATGTCGCCGGCTGGACCACGTCGAATAACTTCCCGACGACCAACGGAGCCGACACATCGTTCACCGGCACCCGTGACGGCTTCCTGGCGAAGCTGAACCCGGCAGGTGGCGGGGCCACCGACCTGCTCTACGGCACCTACATCGGCACCGCCGGGCGTACCGAGGTGCGCGACCTGGCCCTCAACGGGGCGGACAACGTCTATGTGGCCGGGCGCACCGAAGGGATCGCCACCACCGCCGGGGCTTATCAGACGACCTACGCGGGCAACGGCGATGCGTTTGTCTCCCGGTACAACACCGCCAACAGCGGGGCCACCTCCCTGGCCTGGGCGAGCTACCTGGGCGGCAACACGGCGGTGGGCAGCGCCGGCCAATTCTGGAGCGAGGCGGCCTACGGCATCGCCGTCAACAGCCAGGGGTCGGTCTTCCTGACCGGCGTGGCCGGCCCGGCCTTCCCGACCACTGCCGACCGCTACAGCAGCTTCGCCGGGGGAGCGGTCGGCGGCACGATTGAGAACATGGACGCGTTCCTGTCGGTGATCGACTCGACCGGGGCCGGGCTGACCTATTCCACCTTCCTGGGGGGCCGTGAAGAGGACTGGGGCAGCGGCATCTCGGTGGACGCCAGCAATTGCGCCTACCTGAGCGGCTCGACCCTCTCGGGCAACCATCCCAACCCGCCCCGCCCGCCGGAAGGCGCGCCTTTCTTCCCCACCACTGCCGGGGTAGCGCTCCCCACCTACCGGGGCGGCAAGATGGACGGCTGGGTGACCAAAATGTGCGTCACCGGGCCGACCGGCATCGAAGTGAGCCGCGTGCAGGCGGTCGCCAAGGACGGCGGCGGCGTCTACTTTAGCTGGACCACGGCCAGCGAATGGCAGCATATCGGCTTCATCATCGAACGGGCGGGCGGCACCGACGCCCCCTTCGTCGCCATCTCTGATCTTCTACGTCCGGCCTCTGGCGGCAGCTACAGCTTTGCCGACCCGCAGGGCACACCGGCGATGCGCTATCGCCTGGTGGCGGTGGACAGTCGCGGTCACCGCACGGTCGGCGCGCCGTTCGCACCCGGCAAGGGCACGGCAGGCCCCACGGCCCCGGCTAGCAGCCCGGCGTTTGCCCCGGTGGTCGGCAAGACCGCCCCGGCTCCGGCGGTGTTCGGCCCGCACGCGTCCCTCGCCCAGCAGCCCTACCGGCTGACGGTGGCGGGCGCAGGCATTGTGCGCGTTACTTATGCGCAGTTGGCGACCAGCGTGGGCCTCGCCGGGGTGAACCCCAACTACTTCGCGCTGACCAGCGGCCCGGCCTCCAATCGGCGGGCGGTGCCCCTGGCGCTGCACACGGCCACGCCGGGCGTCTTCGCGCCGGGCGACTCTTTCGACTTCATCGCCCCGGAGGCGCACACGCCCAGCGCCGACGGCACGGCCTACTATCTCTCGCTGGGGCGCGGCCCCGGCCCGCACATGGGGCAGACCGGCTCCCCCGCTGCGGCCAGCGACACGGTGGATAGCTTCGACAGCACCTTCACGCTGGAAGAAAACCACATCTACTGGGCGGCGGCTCCCCACCTGGGCGCACCGCAGCCCGAAGGCCCCTGGTTCTGGGCCGATGCGCTGACCAATGCCTCGGCTACCGTTACCCTGGCCGTGCCCGATGTCGCCCCCGGCACGAGCGCGAAGCTGCGCGTGGGCTTGCAGGGCTTCGTCAACGACGAAACGACCAACGGTTATCACAACGTCCAGTTGGTGCTGAACGGCAGCCCGCTGGGGTCGACCCTGTGGTACGGCGCGGACCTGACCAAGTCTGACCTGGAGGTCCCGGCGGGCCTCCTCCACAGCGGCAACAACACCCTGGAAGTCCTCATTGACAACACGTATAGCCCGCTGGATGGGGTCTACCTGAACAGTGTGGATGTGCAGTACAACCGCCTCTACCGGGCGGCAGGGGAGGCGTTGCGCTTCACCGGCGGCAAGAGTGCCGTTGCCGTGGGCGGCTTCAACAGCCCGGCGGTGGTGGCCTACGATGTGACCACTGCGGCCACCCCGTTGCAGGTGAAGGCGACGACCGGCGCGGAGGGCGGCACCTATACCCTGCGTTACACTCCGACGACCACCGGCCCGCACACCGTGCTGGCCGCCGGGCCGGGCGGCCTGCTCGCCCCGATCGAGATCAGCCCGGTGGTCCAGACCAATCTCCGCACCGGCAAGGCCGACTATGTAGTGATCGCCCACGACAGCCTGCTGGGGGCCGCGCAACAACTGGCGGCCTACCACACCAGCACGGGCCTCCGCACCCTCGTGGTGCCGGTCAGCGCCATCTATGATCAATTCGGCACCGGGCGACCCGACCCCACCGCCATCCGCGCCTTCCTGAGCGGGGCGGCCACCTGGCCGACCGCCCCGCGCTACGCCGTGCTGCTCGGTGCCGCCAGCGTGGACCCCCACAACTACCTGGGTCTCAACACGGCAGACCTCGTACCCACTGACTACAGCACCACCAGCTTTAGCGGGCGCACCGCCTCCGACGCGGCGCTGCTGCCCACGACAAACGGCACCCTGACGCTGGGCCGCCTCCCGGCGCGCACCGCCGCCGAGGCCACTGCCGTCGTCACCAAGCTGATCACCTATATGACCACCGCGCACACCTGGCCGCAGACGGCGACCCTCCTGTCGGATGCTGCCGATGCGGGCCGGTTCGATGCCTCGAGCGAGGCGCTGGCCGGGGTGCTGGGCACCACGCCCACCGAGCGGCTCTATGAAAGCCAGTACGGCGGCACCACCGCCACCCGGCTGATCGATGCCTTCAACAGCGGGCGGGCGCTGATCAACTTCTACGGCCACGGCAGCGCCAGCCAGTGGGGCACCGGCGACCTGTTCGACAACAGCCGCCTGCCCCAACTGGTCAACGCCGGGCGTGAGCCGTTTGTGACCGGCATGACCTGCCACAACGGCGACTATGACTGGGCCTATGGCACCAGCACGCTGACCGGGCTGGTCTTGCAGCCCACCGGCGGGGCCATCGGTGCCCTCGGTTCCACCGCCACCAGTCTGGATGGCGGGCAACGGCAACTGGCCGAAGCGTTTTATGGCCGCGTC
>JBBSAN010000052.1:0-16015 GCA_038252265.1 Chloroflexia bacterium | reverse complement strand
TTCCCCACCGACAGCTACCAGGCCAGCAACTATTGGGTGGACGTTGTGTTCGCCACCAGCATCGGCCCCGATACCACGCCGCCGACGGTGCACGCGGTTGCCCCGGTCGCGGGTGCCTCCGGGGTGAGCACCGGGGTGAACGTCAGCGCCACCTTCAGCGAGCCGCTGGACCCGGCCACCGTGAACGAGACTACGTTCGAGCTGCGCGACCCGGCCAACACCCCGGTTCCGGCCACCGTGACCCTGGCCGGGCGCACGGCGACTCTCGACCCCACCGCCGCGCTCGCCGCCTCCACCACCTACACGGCCCGCATCAAGGGCGGGAGCGGGGGGGTCACCGACCTCGCTGGCAACCCCCTGGCCGCCGACTACACCTGGACGTTTACCACGGCGGCCCCGCCTCCGCCCCCGCCCGATGAAGGGCCCGGCGGCCCCATCCTGGTCGTGTCCGGCGCGGCCAATCCGTTCGGGCGCTACTATGCCGAGATCCTGCGTGCCGAGGGGCTGAACGCCTTCACCGTGAGCGACATCACGAACGTGTCGGCTGCAACCCTGGCGAGCTACGATGTCGTCATCCTGGCCGACCTGGGCGCGACCCTGACCCCGGCGCAGGTGACGATGTTCACCACCTGGGTGGACGCAGGCGGCAACCTGATCGCCATGCGCCCCGATCCGCAACTGGCGGGCCTGCTCGGCCTTACCGGGCCGGCCGGCACGCTCAGCAATGCTTACCTGCTGGTCAACACCGCCGACGCCCCGGGCCTGGGCATCGTCAACCAGACGATCCAGTTCCACGACACCGCTGATCAATACACCCTGAACGGCGCGAGCAGCGTGGCGACGCTCTACAGCGCCGCCAGCACAGCCACCAGCTACCCGGCGGTGACGCTGCACACCGTCGGCACCGCCGGCGGGCAGGCGGCGGCCTTCGCCTATGACCTGGCCCGCTCCATCGTCTATACCCACCAGGGCAATCCGGCCTGGGCCGGCCAGAAGCGCGACGGCGAATCCGGCCCCATCCGCTCCGACGACCTGTTCTACCCCGACTGGGTGGATCTGAACAAGGTGGCGATCCCGCAGGCCGACGAACAGCAACGCCTGCTGGCGAACCTGATCGGGTTCATGAACCTGGACAAGAAACCGCTGCCGCGCTTCTGGTACCTGCCCAGCGGCCATAAAGCGGCGCTGGTCCTGACTGCCGATGGGCATCCGGGCAACAGCGTGAGCACCCGATTTAATCAGAACCTCGCCGACAGCGCCCCGGGCTGCTCCGTTGACGACTGGCAGTGCATCCGCTCGACGGTCTACCTCTACACCAGCGCCCCGCTGACGGACGGGCAAGCCAGCGGCTACGCCGCGCAAGGCTTCGAGATCGGGCTGCATGTCAACACGGACTGCGCCGTCTGGACACCTAGCTCGCTGGAGGACTACTATGCGAGCCAGCTGGCCGACTTTGCCCAGACCTTCCCCAGCCTGCCGCCGCCCGCCACCAACCGCACGCACTGTATCTCCTGGAGCGACTACGATACCCAGCCGCAGGTCGAACTGAGCCACACCATCCGCCTGGACACGAACTACTACTACTGGCCGTCGGCGTGGATCCAGGATCGCCCCGGCCTGTTCACCGGCGCGGGCCTGCCGATGCGCTTCGCCCAGGCCAACGGCACCCTGATCGACGTTTACCAGGCCACGACCGCAATGACCGACGAGTCGGGCCAGAGCTATCCCCTGCACATTAATACGCTGCTGGACAACGCGCTCGGCGCGGCAGGCTACTACGGCGCGTTCACCGCCAACATCCACGTGGATGGCAGCAGCGAAGGGATTGCCAACACCGTCGTCAATGCGGCCAAGGCCCGCAATGTGCCGGTCATCACGGCCCGCCAGATGTTGACCTGGCTCGACGGGCGCAACGGCTCGTCCTTCGGCGCGCTGGCCTGGAGCGGCAATACCCTGAGCTTCATCATCGCCGTGGGCGAAGGGGCGCGGAACCTGCAGGCCATGGTGCCGGTCCACGCCACGGCCAACCGGCTGAGTTCGATCACCCGGGGCGGCAACGCCGTGGCCTACACCACGCAGACGATCAAGGGCGTGGAATACGCCTTCTTCCCCGCCGCGGCAGGGGCTTATCAGGCCGTCTACGGCGCTGCCGCCGAGACCGAAACCCCAACCGCCACTCCAGTGCCGCCGACGCCGACCCCGACCGCCACCCCGCTAAACCAGGGGTGCGTCACCGACAGCACGGTCGCTGACTTCCAGGCGGGCACACCCGACGCCAACACTTACATCGCGGCGACGGGCGACGGCGAGGTGCTGCTCGCGCCGGCCGTCGGGGCCGAGTTCAGCGGCACGACCCTGCCCGCGGACTGGAGCGTGATCGCCACCTGGACATCGGGCGGGACGGCGACGGTCGGCGGCGGCGTGCTGACGGTGGACGGCGCGCTGGCCGGGACCACGACCCTGTATGCCCCCGGGCATTCGCTGGAGTTCGTCGCCACGTTCGGCAACCAATCGTTCCAGCATGTCGGCTTTGCCACCGACTTCAGCAGCGGAAGCGGGCCGTGGGCCATGTTCAGCACCCACAACACCACAGGCCATCTGTACACCCGCACCAATGCCGGAAGCGATACGGTCTTCGACCTCGGTACCACCTTTATCGGCGCGCCGCATCACTACCGCATCGACTGGACCCTCAGCGGGGTCAGCTACTATGTAGACGGGACCCTGGTCCACACCGACGCCGGCAGCCCGAGCGCGAACATGCGCCCCGTGGTCAGCGACGTCGATCTCGGCACGCCCGTGACGGTGGACTGGCTGCGAATGGCCCCGTATGCGCCGTCCGGCACCTTCCTCTCGCGGGTGTTTGACGCGGGGGCTGCCGTCGACTGGGGCAGCCTGAGCTGGACCGCGAGCCTGCCGACCGGCACGAGCCTGGTGCTCAGCGCGCGCACCGGCGACACTGCCATCCCCGACGCTTCCTGGTCGAGCTTCACGACGGTGCCGGTGTCCGGCGGCACGATCGGGCAGCACGCCCGCTACGCGCAGTACCGCGCCGCGGCGGCCACCAGTGACCCGAACGTCAGCCCCGCCCTGGACCAGGTGACCATCTGCTACACCGCCGGGTCCACCGGCACGCCGACGGATACCCCGACCATCACGGCCACTCCGACGGCCACGCACACGCCGGTGCCGCCCACAAATACGCCGACCGCCTGCGCCGACAGCCGGATCGACACGACCGCCGCCGACTTCCAGGCGGGCACGCCCGACGCCAACACCTACCTCGCGGTGACCGGCGACGGCGAAGTGATCCTGGCCCCGGCAGTCGGGGCCGAGTTCAGCGGCACGACCCTGCCCGCGGGCTGGTCCGCCACTCCCTGGGGGGGCGGCGGGGCGGCGACGGTCGGCGGCGGCCTGTTGACGGTGGACGGCGCGAGCGCCGGAGCCACCGCGACCTTCGGGCCGGGCCGGGCGCTGGAGTTTGTTGCCACCTTCGGGGCCGCTGGCTTCCAGCACGTGGGCTTCGGGGCAGACTATAACACGGATGCCCGCTGGGCCATGTTCAGCACCAAGAACACGAACAATACATTGTTCGCGCGGACCAACGCCGTTGCGGGCAATACGAATAGTGAGACCTTCACCGCGATCCCGGGCAGCTGGCTGGGAGCGCCGCACCGCTATCGCATCGAGTGGACGCCCACGGGTGCGGCCTACTTCATTGACGGCGCGCCGGTGGCGAGCCACGCGGTCGCCATACCCGGGATGCTGCGCCCGCTGGCGAGTGATTATGCCGTGGGCGGGCCTATGGTGACGGTGGACTGGTTGCACATGACGCCCTATGCCTCGCCGGGCACCTTCCTCTCACGCATCTTCGACGCGGGGGCACCGGCAGACTGGACGAACTTTACCTGGACCGCGACCCTGCCGACGGGTACCAGCCTGGCGCTCAGTGTCCGCACCGGCAACACCGCCACCCCTGACGGCACCTGGACGGCGTTCGCCCCGGTGGTGAACGGGAGCAGCACCGTCGGCAGCGGGCGCTACTTGCAGTACCGCGCCGACCTGGCGACCAGCGACCCGAATGTCAGTCCCGCGCTACAGCAGGTCAGCGTCTGTTTCACCCAGCAACCCACGGCGACACCGACCCATACGCCGACCCTCACCACGACACCGAGCCCTACCGCGACGTTCACGGTGATCCCCACCGATACGCCCACGTTCACGCACACACCGAGCCCTACCGCGACGTTCACGGTGATCCCCACCGATACGCCCACGTTCACGCACACGCCGAGCCCTAGCGCGACGTTCACGGTGATCCCCACCGATACGCCCACGTTCACGCACACGCCGAGCCCTACCGCGACCTGGACGGCCACGCCGCAACTGGCGGGCCACGTCACCTGGGAAGGCCGCCCGACCCCCCAGCCGAACGCGCTCCAGGTGTTACCGCTCGACCTGACGCTGACCACCAACGGCACCGACTACCACTTCAACGGCCTGACCACCGATGCCAACGGCAACTTCTCGGTGGCGGTGGACAACCTGCCCAACGGCACCTACACCTGGCGGGTGAAGGGGCCGACCTACCTCTCGACCAGCGGCAGCTTTGTGTACAATCACGCCCTGACCACGTCGGTGGAAATGGGTCTGCAACCGGCGGGCGATGCCAACAACGACAACCAGGTAGACATCAGCGACTTCGGCATCCTCTACGCCACCTTCGAGCAGTCGCCGCTAACCGACAACCGCGCCGACTGGACGGGCGATGGGTTGGTGGATATCACCGACTTCGGCTGGTTGAGCGCCAACTTCGGGCAGCCGGGCAACCGCCCGGCCCGCCGTCCCGCGCCGCAGCCGAGCGGCGGGAGCGCGGTGCTGGAGCTGCGCCCGCAGGGCAGCGCCCCGGCCAACGGCGGGACAGCGCGTGTCGGCGACCGCTTCGTGCTCGAACTATGGGTCAAGGCCCAGCCGGGCACCACCGTGGCCGGGCAGCAGAGCTACCTGACCTTCCCGGCGGGCGTGCTCCGGCTCGGCGGTCCCGCGATCCGCGCTAGCGATGCGGCGCGGGTCGTCCCCGACGCGGCGGTGCTGGAGTTGACGCTCCAGAACGCGATCTGCAACGGGCCAGCCGGGTGCGTGGTCAACGGGGTGAAGGTGCCGGCGGGGTCGCTGGCCTTCGCCTCGGGCACGCTGGCCCCGACCGGGGGCAGCGGCGCGTTCCGCGTCGGGCAGGTGACCGTCCAGGCCACCGCGCCCGGCACCGCCCGCCTGCACTGGGAAGGGGGGCCGACTGCCGCGCCCAACCGCACGACCAAGCTCCTGACCAACCCCGCCAGCGCGAACACCCAGGACGTGCCGTTCGCCGACTACGTTCTAAAGATCCTACCAGCGGTGAAGTAACGCGCCGCTCCACACTTCTATCGCCCAGGATCCGTCACCCCGGACCCCACCGGCGGAACCGGGGCCGCGTGCCCCCGGTTCCGCCGCGCTTGATCCCGCGGACACCTGGCGGCACCGCCCCTGCGGCGGCTGACCGACGACCGACTATGGAAGGAGCACTCATCAGTGTTGGGAACTCCGCGAGGGCGCAGCGCGCCCTTTACTCTCGTTCTTGCCGCTACGATTCTCGTCAGCCTCCTCGCGGCTGCATTGCTCCCCGCCGGTGCCCGCGTGCTTGGCGCGCCGCCGACGGTGCTCCACCCCGGTGCGGTGAGCGACCCGCGCCTTGCGGGCGACGTGGCTGGCGCGCTGCCCATCGCGTCGGGCGACCACCCCACCGCCCTGGACGCCTTTGCCCACCTGGTGCCGGGCGAGATCACGGTGACGGTCGGCACCAAGTTCACGCTCGACCTGAAGATCAACGACGGCACCAACGCCGTCATCGCCCAGCAAAGCTACCTGACCTTCACCAATACCCTGCTGCAAGTGGTGGATACCGCCCAGTCCGGCTGTGTCGCGGCCACGACCGTTAGCCCCGATCTGAGTTTCTTTCCGGTGACATTGCAGAACGTGACGAACAACGGCACCGGCGAACTGACCTATGCCTCGGGGACGTTCGGCGCGCCGGTGCCCGCGGGGAGTGATTTCCGGGTGGCGCGGGTCAGCTTCTGCGGCACGACGCCCGGCGACGCCGTCTTGCACTGGCAGTTCTCACCGCCCGCCCCCATCAACCGCAATAGCCAGATCAATGACGACAACAACCTCCCCGTCTCCAACCCGGCCTTGTACATCGATGGGATCGTCCATGTGGTAGGTAATCCCACGGCGACCCCGACGCCGACCCACACGTCGACGTTCACCCCGACGCCGACCCACACTGCGACGCGCACCCCGACGCCGACCCACACACCGACAAGCCCGCCGACAGGTACGGCGACGCCGAGCCATACACCAACCCGGACCGTAACCGGCACCGTGACGACCTTGCCGACCGCGATCAGCACCCCGACCGCGCCGATTGCTTCGCGGACGCCGCCCGATACGGCGACCCCACTTGCTACGGCGACCGCGACGGCGTGCACGGTCGCGTTCAACGATGTGCCGCCCGGCAGCACGTTCTATAGCACCATTCGCTGCCTGGCCTGCCGCGGCATCGTCGGGGGTTACCCCTGCGGCGGCCCCGGCGAGCCCTGCCCCGGCCTGTACTACCGCCCCAACAACAATGTCACGCGGGGGCAGGTGAGCAAGATCGTGAGTGAATCAGCCGGGTTCGCCGACCTGGTGCCGTCCACCCAGCAGACCTTCGCGGATGTCGCCCCCGGCAGCACCTTCCATTGGTGGATCGAGCGGCTGAGCACGCGGGGGATCATCAGCGGCTACCCGTGCGGCGGGCCGTTCGAGCCGTGTGTCGCGCCCTTGGACCGCCCCTACTTCCGGCCCAACAACAACGTCACGCGGGGGCAACTGAGCAAGATTACCAGTGGGGCGGCGGGCTGGACCGAAACCCCCACCGGCCAGACCTTCGCGGATGCCCCGCCTGCCAGCACGTTCTATTTGTACATCGAGCGCATGGCCGCGCGGGGGATCATCCAGGGGTATCCGTGCGGCGGGCCGTTCGAGCCATGCGTGGCGCCGATGGACCGCCCCTACTTCCGCCCGAACTCGGACGCCACCCGCGGCCAGATGTCCAAGATCGCCGCGCTGGCCTTCTTCCCCAACTGCCAGCCGCTCCAGAACCGTTAGCCTGACCTCCAGCGGCCAGCGGCCCCCCTCCCACGGGCTAATCGTTAGGGAGAGCGTTTGTGCTAGCGGGAGTGGAGGGGTCCCGCCGACTATTTTGGGGTCGGATGGGGGCCAAATCCGTAGATAGTGGCCCCAAAAGGGGGGTGGACAGGGGATGGGCGCGCTCTGGACAACGAACCTGGCGGGCCAAGGAGCACGCACCACGCCCCCAACGCCTTCCCGTCCATTTAGCTCCCTATAAAATATCACTTATTTTAGCCATAATCATAATACACGATTTAGTACAAACGTTCTCCCTAAGGATTAGCCTACGGGAGGGGGTCGCGCTGTCCGTATGCTTGCATTAGCCGCGCCACTACTGCGGCCTGCGGCTGTGGAATTGCAGACCGACACCGGCGGAACCGGCTCCAGTGAATGGGCCTTCCAGGTGGGCGCGGGCCGGTAAGCACCGGTCGGAATCACGAAGGGGCGGCCCGCCGCAGCCGATCCGACCGCTCTTCATTTCATTATTGCAGTGATTGCAGTGCCGCCCCACCCGGTTCGCTGGGGGGATCGCCCGCGCTTAACGTAAGTTTCGTGCGACTAGAGACCAAATCATGTTTTGGCGATCAAAACTGAGCAAGGAGTGGTCCCGATTAGTTACTCGGTTTTTCTGTAAAATCGCAATCCAGTTTGTATATTTGCACTGTTTTTAGCGTGATCTGTAAGCAGCTTGCCCGATTTTGCAGAAAGAACGAAGCGCGATCCGCCAGCAGCCACACCCCCCGCTGCCAGCACCCGCTCTGTGCTTCCCAAAATGCTGCAATCATACGAGTGGTCCGTTAAAGCGGATCATAGGCCCAGACCTGGATCTGCGGCGCGAAGTGCCCACTGTTCGTGCCCGCCGCGAGGTAAATCTGGCCGTTCCAGTAACCGCTGGTCATGCTGGCCGCAGGGCGGGTAAGAGAGAGCCGCTGGACCATTGATCGGGCTGGTGTGGGACGGCATGATGAGCTTTGGCGGCGGCTGGTTCTTCCTGGTCGCCGCGGAAGCAATCCGCGTGCTCAACCAGCATTACACCCTGCCGGGGGTCGGCTCCTACCTGGGGGCCGCCATTGCCGCCCAGGATTTCGGCGCGCTCGGCTGGGCTCTGTTGACCATGATCATCATAGTGGGCGGGGTGGACCAGCTGTTCTGGCGGCCCCTGGTCGCCTGGAGCGAGAAGTTCAGACTGGAAGAGAATGCGAGCGCCGACCCCGGCAGAGTTGGGTGTTGATCCTGCTCCAGCGCAGCCGGCTGGTGGCCGGGGCCAGACGCGCCGGGCGGGCACTGAGCGATGGGCTGGCGGCGCTCACCTGGCCGCTCTGACCCACCCGGCGCGCCGCCTGGTCCGCCGCAGGCCCATCCGCTAGGCGGGAGCGCCTGCTGGATGGCCTGTTCTACGGCGGGCTGGCCCTGGGCGCCAGCGTTCTCGGCCTGGACGGGATCACGTTTGTCGTCCAGGCGGTCGGCCTGGCGGGCGTGGCGGAGGCGCGGGGCTTGGGGCTGCTCACGGGCGGGCGGGTGCTGTTCCTGGTGATCCTGGCTTCGCTGATCTGGGTGCCGATTGGCGTCTGGATCGGCTGCCACCCCCGCGCCTCCAAAGCGCTCCAGCCCGTGGTCCAGTTGCCGGCCCGATCAGGTAGCCCAGCATCGACAGGTCCGGCACAAGCAGTAAGGCGAGAAAGGCGACCCGTCGCCGCAGTTCTGGGCCTAGAGCAGCAGCGCACCGGCAAGCAAGACCAACCCCTCGATCCTGAGCAACATGCCCGGCTGCCCCAGCACAGGGATCTCGCCGACCGGGATGTTGGGACGGCTGATGCTGCGGCCTTCGACGCCCTGCTGGTTGAGTTGATGTATGTTCACCGCTGATATTCCGCCACTCCGCATTAGCTATTTCCAGTTCTACGTTATCGCAAACTTCATTATCTAAGTTACTTGCATCGATTTACTGCTGGACATCTGGTGCTTCTGCCTGGCCGGGTTCAACGCGAAGGACCGCGAGCAACGGCATGCCTAAATCCCGCACTTTTCGGAGCAAGCCATGCAAGGCGGCCTGATCGACCACCGGGCCGGTTAAAAGCGTCGTGCCATTGTCTTCCAGAGTCAGGGTCAGACCCCCAAACCAGTCTGTCCATTGACCACCCAGATGACCCTTGATCCTGATTTGATAGACCATTGCCGGGTCCGGCTCCGTTTTTGAGTTGAATTCGTTTGACATGATGCTGTACCTGATGGGGCCGACCATAGCGCGGTGCGTTGGTGTCACCGCACCGCGCCTCTCCTGCGGCTATAGCGCGGCTGGGGCAGCTGGGGCGGGGCGCACCGTTGGGGTTAGCACTTCCGCCGCACCAGCGCCGTAGGCCTCCGGCTGGAACCCCTTGATCATGAGCCAGAACGGCAACGCCAGTTCGAAGAATATGCCGGGGATGGTGAGCGGGGGGCCGATGTGAATCCCGAAGATTTCAGCGATGCACCCCGCCATGAGAATCGGGTAGCCGATCAAGCCCGAAATCGACAGCCAGCGCGGCACCAGCTGGGTCCGGAACAGCAGCACACACAGGAAGAGGGCCCCGACTCCGAGCGCTGTCTCGCCAATGTTGTAGGCCATGGCGTTCGACTGGACCGCAAGTGAGCCGAGGGCATTGGCCCAATCCGCGCTCGCCGCCCCGGCGTCAGCCGCCTGTTGGGCCAAGGGCACGATCATCAGCAGCGCAAGCACGCCGACGGTCAGCAGGACCACCTCGACAATCATTGCGGCCAGGTAGGCCAGCGCGGTTCGCTTGCCGTAGTTCTCCAGGATGGGGAAGAAGAGCACCCCTTTCGCCACATCCACCACCGTGTTCACCAGCATCAGCAAGGCACCGATGACCAGGATGGTCTGATGGGCGGGAATCGTCGAGAGAAAATCAGGGGCACCGACAAGGGAAGCCACCAGTGCGAAGCCCCCGCCGTAAGAGAGAAACCCCAAGAGGAACAGCGCGCCGATCAGCCGCGAATACTGCATACGGGAACCGGTCCTGGGTATTGCCCTGGAACTAACTTCCGCTCTTGCGGTCGTTTTGTTTGTTTCTTGCCTGGTCATCGTTGCCATGGTTGTTCTCCTATTTGACTATGCTGAGGTAGCCGCCATCGATGCCACTTGATCGATGTACAAATAGCATAGCTGCCCTACGGTATTGCCGTATAGCTACTAAAGTATTGCGGAGGGTATTGTTGTGGGGTTATGGCGCGGGTAGCGGTGCTAAAGCTTCGGCTTTATACAGCGCTTGCGAGTAGTGCTTGAGGCGAGCAGGTCGGGGGGTAACCTGCCGTTTTGGGCTACAACAGCCCCAACTCGCGGCTACGTGCGACCGCTTCGGTGCGCCTTTGGACCGCTAATTTGTCGAAGATACTCCGATTATGCCCTTTAATGGTACTCAAAGCGAGGAAAAGCCGCGCGCTAATCTCACGGTTCGAGAGGCCCTGGGTAATGAGTTGTAGTATTTCTAGCTCGCGTTGGCTCAACGGCTCGATCAGTGCTGGGGCAGATGCGGCGGGAGGCCGATACGCATGGTCGCCGCTCTGCGGCTGCTCGGCTGCAAACACAGCCAGCAACTTACCTGTATAGGTCGGCATAATCCCGTGCGCTGCGGCTGCGGACAATAGTTGCGCCATGGGTGGGCCTTCGTCGACGAAGATACGGATGAAGCCGCCGGACTCGGCCAGCGCCAGCGCCTCCCCCAGCCGTTGCACCGCCTGGTCTGTTTCGCCCCGTGCGTGGAGCGCGACCGCCTGGAGCACCAGCACCTTGAGCCGTTCGTCTGCCCAATCCTTGGCCTCAACGTGCTGGCGCAATGGCTCCAGCAGCGCCAGTGCTGCGGACGGGTCGCCCTGGGCCAAGTGGACCCGCGCCTGGCTGAGGGGGAGTTCGTGGGTCTGGGCCAGTTGAGCGGCTGCCGCCAAATAGTCCTGGCGCAGCAACGTCAGCACCTGGGCGGCAATAACATCAGGCATCCGAAACACGAAGTTATGCTCGCGCATGAACTCTGCGGCCTCAGCCAAACCGGCGGCTGCGCCGGGCACATCGCCCTGGGCCAGCCGCAGGCGGGCGAGAAACACCCGGTGCGAAGCGAAGGTGTCAACGCTGTCCATCTGTCGCGTCAGTTCGAGGCACTGCTGCCCCAACTGTTGGGCGGTATCCAGATCATTCCATTGGTAGGTGATGCGGGCTAGACCAAGATACGCTTCACAGGCAATCAGTTGCGGCGGATCACCGGCTAGTTCCAGGACGCGCCGGTAGGTCCTGGTCGCCAGCGACAATTGGTTGGCGGCTTCCTGTACCTGGCCCAGACAGAGCGTCGCCGCGATGGTGTAGACGGAATCCCCAAGCGACTTACTGCTCGCGATGACTTCCGTATAGGCCCGGCTGGCCGCGGCACGGTCGCCCCGTAGCTGATAGGCATGCCCCAGCGTCCAGGTAGTCACAGTGCGCAGCGGCAGGTTGTTGGGGTGTAAATACTCCAGGGCGCGCTGCGACTGGGCAATGATGGTTGCCACATCGTGCTGATTGATAGCCAGCGTGGCCCGCATGGAGGCAATACGTCCCACCAGGTCGCGGGTGCTGGCGTCCGGCGCGGCGCCGTGCAGGGCTGTTTCGGCAGCTTGTAGTTTCTGTTCGACCGCGGTATGTTGGCCGGTCATCATTAATGCCGAGGCATACGTCATCCACAACGAGGGTCTGGCGTCCAGTACCGTCCTGGGGAGCGACTCCAACCAGTTTAATACCGGTGCACCCGCGCCCCGAAAGTGCAGGGGCGTCCCCTTTCCTTCAATCAGGCGCTCGACGCGCGCAAGATCATTGGCGGCCACAGCATGATGAAAGGCCTCAAGCTCCAGGCCATTGTCTTCATACCACTGGCTGGCACGACCGTGTAAGTCGGTCACATCTGCCACCGCAGCCCCTGTAGCCGCGGTGTTACTCTGCTGCAGTCGCTGCCGCAGCAAATCGGCGAAGAGATGGTGATAGCGGTACCAACGCCGCTCGTTGTCCAGCGGGACGATGAACAGGTTGGCATGTTCGAGATATTCCAACGTTGCTTGCCCGGCAGCCGACGCATCGAGTAGCACGGCATCACAAAGGGGGCCACACATCCGATCGAGGATCGCGGTGCGCAACAAGAACGTCTGAACGCTGGCCGACTGCTGTTGCAGAACTTCTTCCAGCAGATAATCGAGCACAAAATGGTGGCTACCGCTGAACGATTGGATGAAGCAGGTGGCGTCTTGATGTCCCGGCACGGCAACTGTCCCTTGCAAGGCAAGAGCGGCTAATTGCAGACCGGCAATCCAGCCTTCGGTGCGGGTTTCCAGCGCGCTTATGTCTGCTGCCGAGAGATTCAGGTCCATCACCTGGTTGAGAAATCCGGCGGCTTCGGCGGGGGTAAAACGCAAATCCGTGGCACGCAGTTCGGTCAACTGGCCGCAGGCGCGGAGCCGGGCCAGTGGTAGGTGTGGATCCTCGCGGGTGGCGATGACCAGGTGCATCTGCGCTGGCAGGTGCTCGAGCAAGAAGGTAAGGGCCTGGTCAACCGCTTTGGCGTCAATAACGTGATAGTCGTCAAGTACGAGGACGAATTTGTTGGGGAGGGTGGTGATTTCATTGAGCAGCGCCGTCAGAGTCGACTCGGTGGGCGGTGGCTGCGGGGATTGTAGCACACCGAGCACACCTTCTCCAATACTCGCCGCCATGGTCTGCAAGGCGGCGACGACGTAACTCAGGAAGCGGGTAGGGTCGCTATCCGCCGGGTCCAGCGACAGCCACGCCACCTGCCGGTCGCAACCAGCCGCCCATGCACTGAGCAGGGTGGTCTTACCAAAGCCAGCCGGGGCTGAGATGAGGGTCACCTTGCGGTGCAGCCCCTCTTTGAGCACCGCGATCAAGCGGGGACGGGGCACTACTGTAGGTGGGGGTAGGGGAACATACAGTTTTGTGGACAGAATGAGGGTCGACATAGTTCGATTATAGCATGCCCCCGCTTATCGCGAGGGCAAAGAGCGCAGCCGCAACCCGGCCAGCGGCCAGCAGAAAGGCGGCCCAAGTATGTACAGGCAGCATACTGGCGCTGGTGCTGCCACAGCCCGTATGCCCATGTCCAACTAAGTACTCATATAATAGAAGTACTCGATGGTACTTGGCGTGATGGAACAGCTGTGCTACACTGGTCGGGAAACCACAGGAGAGCCAGAGTTAGTATTTACGCCCTGCCTCAGCAGTGACCGTCGGTTGTAGACGGATCCCCTTGGTAGAAACGCAATCGTGACGTTCTGGGGTCGTTCTGCTTCAGTCTCAAAGAGAGAGACTGGCGGAGCCTTGCGGCTCCCCCTAAAGCGGCAAGGAGCGGGATCATGAAATTTCTGCTCACCTCGGCGGGTATCAAAAACCCCCGTGTCCACCACGCGCTGGTCGAGACGCTGGGCAAACCGATGCCGCGTCCCGCGCCCTTTGCATTCCCACGGCGAGACGTACGACGACCCGCAGACGCCCTTCGTCATCGCGACGGGGCTGGGACTGGTGGACTTTGCGGTGCTGCCGCTCCTGGATCATGCGGAGCACCCCGAAAGTTCCACGGCCAACGTGGCACGAATGGCCGCCGCCGTACCCGTGCCGCTGTACGCGATGGACGATGCGACCGCGATCAAAGTGACCGACGGCCCGCTCGAAGTCGTGTCCGAGGGGCACTGGCAGCGGTTTACGCCCTATTGGAAAAGAGGGCTCCTCCCGAACGCTTAACCAAAGGATACACGCGCCCTCGCCCTCGTACCCAGTGAGCGCGCCCGCAAAGAAAGGACCAGCGCCATGTCGAAGGTGGTCGCCATCATGTCCATGTCCCTCGACGGCTACGTCGCCGACCTCCACGAGGGCGTCGCCGCAGTGTTCGACTGGTACTCCACTTCGGGGGACGTCGCATTCCCCACCGGCGGGGCGGACCCCCTGACGTTCCAGGTGTCCGGGCCGAGCGCCGCGCACCTGCGCGATCTCTGGTCCGAACTGGGCGCCGTGCTCACCGGGCGACGCACGTTCGACGTCGCCGATGGCTGGGGCGGCAATCACGCGTGGGGACCCGCCTTCGTCCTGACCCACGCCCTCCCCGCCGGATGGCCGCGCCCCCACTCGAGTGTCCACTTCGTGACCGACGGCCTCGAAAGCGCCGTGCGCCAAGCCCAAGCCGCCGCCGCCGGGAAGGCCGTCGGGGTCCACGGCGCGGACACCATCCAGCAGTTGCTGAAGGCGGGCCTCCTCGACGAAATCAGCATCGACCTCGCCGCAGTTCTCCTGGGCTCCGGAGTGCGCCTCTTCGACCATCTCGCCGGCCCCCCCGCCGTCCTGGGCAACCCGATGGTCATCCCGGGCGTCGGCGTGACCCACCTGCGCTACCCAGTACGCAAGGCGTAGTCCTACCCTGTAGTGATACCACTGGCGAGCTCGTGCTCAGGGCCTCGCCCGGCGGCAGGGGTCTTCCAGGGTCAAAAACGGCATTGGCGGGCCGCTGCGGGCACGGTGCGCAGTCGATTCCCTTGCCGATTCGCTATGAATTAAACTATCGGCGCTGCGCGTTTTCCGCTCAGGGGCGCAGAAGCCGCTACAATGCGTTCCAGGGCCACGTCCGAAAATCTTAAGAGTTCCTCACGTGTTTCGCGGCAGCGGCCCGCACACGGAGGGTTCGCCAGTGGTATCACTACAGGGTTCCACAACCCCCGACACCCCCACAGAGGCAGCGGAAATCCCCACACTTACGGTAGGGGATCCCCCCCAAGCAGATCGGTGATCACCGCATAGAGGGCGGCAGCGTTGAGATCCTTCTTATCGAGGAAGGCGCTGGCGCCTACATGGAGGCCGGCGCGGTGAAATTCGGGATCGGGATAGGCGCTGATCAGTACGACCTGGGTCCCCGGCGCGAGGGCTTTGATCTGGCGCGCACAGTCGATCCCACTCTCCTCGCCCAGCACCACGTCCACGAAGACGAGCGGGGGCTGGAGGTGAGCGACTAGCCGTAGCGCGCTCTGGATGGTTGCGGCCTCGTGAACCAGCGTCCAGGGGCAACTCTTGCCGACCATCCGCCGCATCTGCGTACGGTAGCGGGTGCTGTCGTCCACGATCAGGATGGTGGGCGATGTGGAGGCGGGCGCAGTACTGCGCGGAGGGAGGCGGGGTAGCATGGTCACAAGGTCTAGTGTAGTGACAACGCAGGTCGCTCCACAACCCTCGTGACCCCCGCCTCGGCAGCGGAAACCCCCCGGTGCCGGTAGGGGGAATCCCCTACCTACGCATCGCACTAAGCTTAATTTCGCAGTCCGTCCCACGGACGTGACAAAAGGCGCTTCCTTCTGACCTGCTGGTTTACACCAAACCACTCGAAGGATCACCTATAGATGTCCCCGCTACCCGAAATCGCTGCCGCTATGCTCCGCATCCTCACCCAAAAAGCCGCTGAAAGGGCCCGCGTTAACCGCTTCGTCCACCGTCGTGCAGGGATCACCAAAACGCGGGCGAGCTAGGAGTCAAGCCGAAGGCAGCGATTGTGAAATCCCTAACTTGACGCGGATGAGGTTTAGGCCTATATGGCGAAACGGGGCCCGATGGGCCCCGTTTCGTTACTGACCACTGGCTACTCGCTACGCGCCACTTGCTACCGCCCCGTGGCCTCGCGGCGGCGGCGGGTCAAAGCATCGAGGGTGACCGCCAGCAGCAGCACCCCGCCGGTGATCATGTATTTGACCGACGACTCCAGCGCCAGCAAGTCCATGCCGTTGGAGATCGAGCCGATGACCA
>JBBSAN010000051.1:0-16132 GCA_038252265.1 Chloroflexia bacterium | reverse complement strand
GGGTGGGTCGGCGCGGCTCGATCTGCGGGGCGAATGGGATACCACCGGCACCGGGGTTGTTGGCTTGCAACCCCGGTGCTGGCGGGCTATCAACCACCACGCTTCGTCTAAACCTGCCGCCGACGTTCGGCTATTTAACCTGGCACGGCCCGGTGCTCACCGGGTCGGGTGCCCAGCAGGCGGCCTTGGTGTCGTTGAGGATGCCTTGCAGGATCGTTCCCTCGTCCTGGAGTACGGTCGGGATGGCCTCGTTCTTCAGCACGACGCGCTGGAAGGTGTCGAGGAAAACCTTGTTGTACTCGCCGCCTTTGGTTCCCAGGCCCACTGGCAACAACGCCGGCAGCGCATTGGCCGCGCCCGACTGCGCCGCCACCGCCTCCGCCTCCATCTTCACGCCCGGCTTGAGATCGCTGGGCAGATCACCCTTAACCACCGGGAAGAAGGCGACCTCGCGCAAGGTGGTGGCCTGCACCGCTGGCTGGGTCATATAGGCGATCAACTGCTCGGCCCCGGCGCGGTTCGGTGCGCCCTTGGGGATGCCCATCCCGGCGAGTACCGGCATAAAGGCGAGACCCTTGGGGCCGCTGGGAACAGGCAGGAGCATAAAGTCGTCCGGCTTTTCGGTCACGGCATTGATCAGGCGGGCGGTATGGTCAATCGTCAGCCAGACCTCGCCGGAGAGCAATGGCTCCTGCATGAACTCGTAGTTGGTCGACTGGGGATTGGCGTATTGCCATAGGTCTTTGACATAGGCCCACATCTGCTCCGCTTCGGGGGACCGATAATCGGTGATGTTGTGGCCGGTGTACGCCGGATAGAGGTAGCCCTGGAAAATACGATGGATCAGGCCCTTCGGGCCGGCGGGGAGGCCGAACTTGCGTTCGCCGGTGCCTTTCTGAATATTCGCCGCCCACTCCTTCAGCTGGTCATAGGTCAGCTTGTTCGCATTGGCCCCGGTGGGTAGATAGGGAAGCGCCTGCTTGTTCACGGCCATGATATAGGTGGCCTGCATCCAGGGGATATAGTATTGCTTGGCGGTGCCCATCTTGCCCAAATCCATAAAGGCCGACGGGATGCCGCGGTCGGTCAGCGTCGCAGCCAGAGCAGAAAGATCCTCTAGCGCATCCGCCTGGATAAAGGCCGGGAAGTCGCCATGCAGGCCCCCCACCAGCGACACGGTGACTTTGCCCGACTTCGTCTCGGCCAGCAGCCGGTCGGTGAAGGGGCCGGGGTCTTCGGGATCGTACTCGACTTTACCCTTGAAGTCCTTCAGGATCACTTTGCGGAGCTTTTCGCTCTCTTCAAGGGGACTGAGTTGGCTGGAGAGCCAGATGATCTCACCGGCATCGCCGGTCATCGCGGCGGCGGTGGCCGTGGGCTCAATCATCGCGGCGGTGGTGGCGGTGGGTTCTGCCGGCAGGGCCGTCGGCGGTGCCGGGGTGTTGGTGGCGGCATCGCCGCCACAGGCGGGTAAGAGCGCAATCATCAGTAATACTACACCGTAGAGCAATCGCTTTTTCATCACGTTCCTCCGTCAGGCCAATCGAACATCATCCTTGATGTGTCTTCGGGTTGGGTGAGCGTTAGGGTGTGATTGGGTTTCACCTCCTGGGTGGAGTGCCGATGCGCCAGCACCGCGTCCGCCTGTGAAGCGGAAGAGGGGGCCTGTCGGCAGGATAAGGTGGCTGCCGGGGCCAGGCGATGGGGTCGCGAAGCTGCGTAACACCCTGGTGCAACCTCCTGTGCGGCTGGTTCTCGGCCCACTGTCGTTGCCGCCCAGCGTGCCTGGACCATCGGTATCTGCGCTGATCTGCCAGGGAAGAACCTGGTGAGCGGGGTTCGGACCAGGAGTAGGGCGCAGAAACCATTAGCGCAGGCAATCAATACGGCGCGAACGCCTACCTAAAGGATATCCGAGGTTACGCCGCCTGTCAATAGCGCCGGATGGTCCACAGGACGCGCTCAACGGTGGCAGGTGCACGCGACAGCATCCCACGGCAGGAGATGTCCAGGCCGTGGGATGAGCGTCATAGGACAAACCTAGCCACAACGAATCACCGGGGAGCGGCGGGTCTCAGACGGGCGGCGCGGTCGGCGGGGGGCAGCCTCCACGGGCATCGCCGCAGACCGTCCGCGCCGCCGCTGCGTGTTCCTGCACCACGCGCAGTTCGTCCGGGTCCCCGATGCTGCGCGCCGCCGATGCCGCGATCCGGTCGACGTATTCCTGCAAGGCGGCGCGGTACGCCGGGTTCTCTGTCCCGGCGGCCACCCGGCCTAGCGTGTCCAATAGGCGTATGCCGATCACATGGTCACCCGCCCCATAGTGCCGGATCTGGTCGACGGCCAGCCGGACCAGGTCATGGAAACTGCGTTCCGCGAGGTAGACCCGCACCTGGCCCCCCGCGTCCCGCAGGTCGAGTTGGGGGATCCGCCGGCGGGCGAGGTGCAGGAGCAGCGCCCCCAGGTAGTCAATGCAGTTCTCGGCGGTCGTCGGGTCATTGACCGCGGGTGAGATGGCTTTGAGCGCAATGTCCACGATCTGCCGGAAGCCGTACGCGACATCCTGCTGGAGCGTCGGGGCTCGACCAAGCGCAAAGGCGGCGTTGAGGTCCGCCGTGAGCGCGGGTGTCCCGCGGGGGGCTGGCGCGGCGTAGAGGAGCGGCGTCCCAGCACTGAAGAAGGCCCCGATGTGCCGATCTTGCCACAAAATGAGGTCGTGGCGGGTGGCGAGGGCCAGGAGGGCCGCCGTATCCACATACTGCAAGTAGCCGGTGCGGGTGGCGGGAACCGGCACCCAATCCGCTGCCGGTGGGGCGGCGACCCCCTGGTCGGCCTGGGCATCCCACAACTGGGGATACAGCTGGTCGATGTGCCGCGCGGTCTCCCGCGCCACCGTCGCCAGAATGTTGGACACTTCGATACTATGGAAAATATGATCAATAAAGTAGATGAGCATGCCCACGCTGATCAGGGCGAGTAGCAACCCGCCGGTTACCGCATTGGCGGGCACGAACTCGTCGCCCCCGGGGCCGCGGATGACCCGTAAGACCACCAGGCAATACGTGAAGGTGGCGACGAAGAACCCGAGGACGGTCTGATTACCCCGGTCCCGCATGAAGGCGCGCAGCACGCGCGGGGCAAACTGCACGGAGGCGAGCGTAAGCACGACGATCGTCAGCGAGTAGATGGTCCCGGCGACGGTGATCATCGACCCGGCAATCGTCGAGAGGACGGTCCGGGCGCTGTCGGCCCCGCCCTGGAAGGTCCAGGGGAGGTGCCGGCCGCTGGCCCCCAGTTGCTCGTCAAACGCGATCACGGCGGCCGCCAGCAGTCCCGCAAGCAGCGTACACGCCTGCGCACCACCCACAGGCTGGTGCGCAGGCGTTCTCCCCATTGAACACGACGGGCGTCCATTCCAAGACTCTCCTGTTGGCCGGGCCGACAGCGCGCCGGACCTTCGGGCCTGTAGCGCAGTATACCACACCGGCCGAGGAGGCGCTGGAGGAGCTACGGGAGGCGGGGCCGCCGCACCGTGCGGAATGCACGGGGGGCCGACCGCGCCACCCGGCTGGTGAACAGGAAACGCGTAACAGCGGGAAATGCACGCGTGTCTGTCGTAGCCGAGCGCCGGGCGTGCTCCGGTATAGTACCCTAGCTCCAGAAACGACGAACCGTCAAGCAACTGCTGGGGGCGGTCCGCGCCGCTACGGACCCGGTGACGCAGCGGCACGGGGCGGATCGGAGCGCGTCGCTCCGGGCCGAGGACGGCGGAGCTACAACTGTCCACTTCAGCGCGGCCCGCCGCCCGACGGCGCGGCGGGCCGGTAGAGTGGCGCCGCCCGTCCCGGCAACGCCGCGTCGAGGCACGGCCTGCGGGCTGCGCCAGTACCCACGCGAACTGGGATCACTGGTAGGCGATGCGAGTGAAGCGGCGAACCAGCGCCAGCAGGAGGATGCCCTGGTAGACCAGCCCGGCCAGGAACAGCACGCCGAGCGGCCCCACCGCGCCCGGCAGCGCCCAGAGCAGCGCGGCGGGCCAGTAGGTCGGCACCAGCCAGATCAGCGCCTGCCAGGGCGGGGGCAACAGGGCACCCAGGATGGGGGCGATCAGGAACAGCCCCAGCGCCTTTTGCAGGGCGAATCCTTGCACCTTGTTCGCGGCGAACGCCCCCAGGAACAGCGCGGTCAGCGGGGCCAGCGGGGCCGCCGCCAGCGCCACCCCCAGCAATTCCAGCGGCCCCAGCGGCAGCAGCCCCGCCAGCGGCAGCGCGAGGAGGGTCATCCCCAGGCCCAGCAGCATGGGCGCGGCCAGGCGATAGACCAGATAGCCGGTCAGCGGTAGCGGCGTCACCCGCAGCGCCGTCAGCGTGTGGTCGTCGCGCTGGTCGAGCAGGATAAAGCCGACCACCATCCCGCCGATCGCCGGGGGGAGGAGCAGCAGTACATAGCTCATCAGGTGGGGATACAGCGCCGCCAGGTCGAACGGGAGCCGCGGGTTCAGCAGGGCGATAACCGGCGGCAGCAGCCAGCGCGCCCCTACGGCCAGGCCTAGCGGCACCAACACCATTCCACGCAGCAGCGAGTCCCGGCCCACACTGATCGCATCGACTGTGCTCAGGGCACGAAGGGTCTTGATGGTGATCATGTGGCGGCTCCTTCCCCACGCGCAACGATCCAGCGCTGGAAGGCGCGGCGACTCGCCCAGGCCAGCAACGCGATCCATAACGCCGAATAGCCCAGACTATACAGCACCTGCTCCGGCGAGGCCGTCCCCAGTGCCGCTTCCAGCAATACCAGCGGCGCGCTCAGCGGGTGCAGGTAGAGCAGGGCCGGTCGCCATTGCACCAGATCGGCCAGCAGCGGCACCCACAGCCCGGCGACGACCAGACCCGACGGCAGCAGGTATTCGTTGATCGCCGTATAGCGGGCCACGGCGATGAACCCGGCCAGGCAATAGAGCGCCGAGGCCAGAACCACGCCTACACCGAGCAACAAGCTGTTGAAATCCCACCCGGCCAGCAGCGGCACCAGCACGAACGTCTCCACCCCGGCGAGCGCGCTGAGCGTGACGACCTTGGCCGCCAGATATTCCTCGAGGCGGAGCGGGGTGACCACCTGAGCGACCAGCGTGCCCTCGCTCCGCTCCAGCAGCACCAGCCCGCCGATGAAGTAGAAGGTGCCGAGCAGCAGGTTGCCCAGCAGCAGCGACGGCAGCAACCAGCGCAGGTCGAGTGCCCCGGTTTGCGCCAGGATGAGCGCCCAGATGCCGGTGACAAAGCCGGTGGCGAGATAGAAGCCGTTGCGCCATTGGAGCGTCACGTCCCAGCGAATCTGGGTCCATAAGTGGGTCATGCCAGACTCCTTCCGGTCGCCTGGACAAAGATGTCTTCCAGCGTCGCCTCTTGCGTGTGGATGGTCTGGACCATGCCGGTGTGGAGCAGACCCAGGAAGGCGGCATTGTCGCCCAGCCCGGCCAGCGGGAAGGTCTGCCGGGTCGCCGCGCCGGAGGCCGTGTACTCGACTGCTACGTTGGGCGCACCGTAGCGCAGCTTGAGGGCGTGGGGAGTGTCGATGAGCGTGATGCGGCCCTCAATGATGAAGGCCACCCGGTCGCACAACTCGTCAGCCAGGCTCATGGTGTGGGTGGTCAGAAAAACGGTGGCCCCGGCCGCCCGCCGCGCCTGGATCAACTCTTTGATCACCCGGGCGTTCACCGGGTCCAACCCCGACGTGGGTTCGTCCAGAAAGAGGAGCGGCGGGTTGTGCAGCAGGGCGCGGGCGACGCTCAGCCGGTTCTGCATCCCCTTGGAAAACTGCGCCACCGGCAGCCGCCCCGCCGCCCCTAATCCCACCAGATCGAGCGCCGCCTGCGGCGTCAGCGCGGGGTGGCGATAGAGGGCGCGGAAGTAGGCCAGGTTCTCCAGCGCGGTCAGCTTGCGAAAGTGGGTCGGTAGCTCGAAGGCGACGCCGATGTGCTCGTAATAATCGGCGTGCCAATCGGCCAGGTCGCGCCCTAACACGGTGACGTGGCCCTGGTAGCCGCGAAGCAGGCCGGTCAGGATGTTCTGGGTGGTACTCTTGCCCGCCCCGCTGGGGCCGAGGAAGCCGAAGATCTCGCCATCGGCAATCTTGAAGCGCAGATCGCGCAAGGTCGGCTCCCGCGCTCCGGCGTAGGTGAAGCTTAAATCACAGACCTCCAGCATCGGTGGCTCCTTCTAGCGGGGCGGCCTGGGTCAGGTGGCCGACCAGCAAATCGATCAGCAGGCGCAGTGTCTCCGGGTAGGCCGGGCCGATATCCTCGCTATGCAAGCTGACGAAAAACAGGGCACGCAGCAGCCCGGTGAACAGTGCAGGGTCCACGGTCAAGGGGATCTCGTGGGCGCGCCAGCAGGCCAGCAAGGCGGCGACGAAGCGCTCATCGGTGTGGAGGGCGGCCTCCACCCGCTCCGGCGGCAGCTTGCGGAGCAGGTAGGCGTACTCGGCTTCCCCGAAGTGGCGAAACAGCGGGCTGCTGCGCCAGAGGGCGAACGCCTGGTCGAAAAAGATGTGCAGCCGCTCCTGGGGCGAGCCGGTCGCCTGCGCGGCTACCTCCAGCAGCGTGGCGTGATAGGCCGCCTCCATTTGCTCGAAGATGGTCAGGAACAGCTCCTCTTTGGAGGGGTAGAAGAGGTAGAACGCGCCCTTCGAGATATGGACGGCGGCGGTGAGGTCGTCCACACTGGTCTTGCGGATGCCGGTGGTGGCGAGGAAGGCGCGGCCCTGGGCCAGCAGTTGGGCGCGGATCTGGTCTTTCTCGGCCTCGGTAAAGCCTTTAGGCATTGTCGCTCCTTGACTGTATGACTAATTAAGCCTTATAGTCACAGATTACACCACATGTCTCGCCCTGATGCAATCCGCCGAAAGACCGATCGGCCCATCTGCACTCGATTGGCCGTAAAATAAGGGGTCAAGGCCGGTGGTCATCGCCGGCGGACGGTACTCCCCAGCGGAGGCAGTGTGCTTCTCGGAAGAGCGCGTACCCTCAGTGCGGTCGGAGGGACGGGTCGCCACTGGGCGGTTCCGGGGGGATCCGCGTCTCGTTGTGGGGCGGCACCCGTTCCGGTTCCGTCTCGTCGTCCAGATCACGCAGGCGCAGATCGAGCGCCCCGGTCAACTCCCGCAGGGTGTCTTCGCCGATCTCGCCCTGGGCATGGAGATCGCGTAAGACGCTCTTCTCCACCTGAAGCAGCCCCCGGCGCTGGCCCACCAGCGCCCGATCGCGCAAGGTGGTGTGGACGATATCCAACTGGCTCAAGCGCTCCCGCAGCGTCACTTCTCGGGCCTGATATTCTGCGCGTAGCTCGCTAGCCGCCTCGGGGCCGACCCCGCCCCGGCGACTCTGTGCCTCCAGGGCGTTGAGCGCGGCCCGCACCGTCCGCAGTTGGGCCTGCGTCGCTTCATACTCGGCCAACGCGCCCGTATCGCGCACCAGCCCCAGGCGGCGCAGCAACGGTTTCATCGTCACCCCCTCGACCAGCAGGCTGAACAAGATCACACTGAAGGTCATCGCCAGGATCGTTTCGCGATCCGGGCCGACGCTGACCGGGATGGAGTGGGCCAGCGCGAGCGACAATGCGCCGCGCAAGCCCCCCCAGATCAGCACGGCTTGCCAGCGTAGCGGCAGGGGACGGTCGCGGTGCAGGCTCCGCACCAGCACGCCCGTCAGCCCGACAACCACCGTCCGCGACAGCAGCACCGCGCCAACCGCCATGATCGCCGCGCCCAGCGAGTCGCCAAAGTGGGTAAATTTGAGATGCAGGCCCACAAACAGGAAAATCAGCGAGTTCGCCAGAAAGCCGAATAACTCCCAGGAGAGGCCCACCGCGATTTTAGAAGAGGGCGACAGCGCGACGCGCTGCCCATAGTTGCCCACGAGCACCCCGGCGGCGACGACGGCAATCACCCCGCTGACCCCGGCCAGTTCGGCCAGGAAGTAGGTGCCATAGGCCAGCACGATGGTCAGCACCGTTTCCAGCAGATAATCGTGGATCCGGCTCAGGAGATAGGAGAAAGCATAGCCCAGCACCAGGCCCAGCAGCAGCCCACCCCCCACGACCACCACAAACTGGAGCGCGCTGGCCGCCGGGTCGAAGGTGCCGGCCAGGAGGATGCCCAGAATCAGGCGGAACAGGACAATGGCCGTCCCATCGTTGAACAGGCTCTCGCCCTCCAGGATGGTGCGGAGGCGGGTCGGGGCTCCCAACTCCCGGAAAATCGCCACCACCGAGACCGGATCGGTGGCGGCGACGATGGCCCCGAACAGGAAGGCCAACGGCCAGGTGAAGCCGCCGACAAAATGCAACACCGCTGCCACCACCGTCGCCGTAAGTAACACACCCGGAATCGCCAGGATGGTAATGGGTCGCAGGTTCTCGCGCAGGTGGGTGTAGTTCAGGTTATAGGCCGCCTCAAAGATCAGCGTGGGTAGAAACACCGCCACGATCAAGGCGGGGGTCAACTCAATGGTCGGGGTGCCCGGCACCAGGGCGAGGACCAGACCGGCCACGACCAGGGCCACCGTGTAGGGCAGCCGGATATACTTGGTGGCGACCGCGACAATGGCGATTGCCACCAGCATCCAGAACAACGTCAACTCCACGCTGGTAATTAATCCCCCTTCGTCCATCCCCATCCCCTTCTGATGTCCTAGCACCCCAGCAACGCGCGACTCGCGGCCCAGCGACGCGCCAATCGGTGATGGGGCGATTGTTGGCGTTGATCCACTGGCTACCCGACCACGCCCCCAGCCTGCTTGGCCGACTCCCGGCGGCAATCAGGGGGCGAATTCTTCACCGGTCAGAACAGCAGTGCGGTATACACGGCATACCCGATCAGCACGACCGCGCCTTCGACCCGATCCAGCCGGGAGCCACGGAACAGCAGCGGCACCAGCAGGAACGTCAGCGCGGTCATGACCCCCACGCTGCCGAAGCGCACCTGATCCTCGATGATGAGGCCGTCGCCGGAGAACAGGCCGACCACCGCCCCGGTGAAGCCCAGGTTATAGAGGTTGCTGCCCAGCACATTGCCGACGATGAGATCCGTTTCGTGCTTCCAGGCGGCGATGAGGGCCGCCACCAGTTCGGGCAGGGATGTGCCGATCGCCACCACCGTCAGGCCGATCACCGCGTCCGACACCCCCAACTGGTGCGCCACCCCGGCGGCCCCGTCTACGGTCATCTGGGCACCGCCCAGGATCAGCCCTAACCCGACCCCGGTTTGGAGCAGGGCGACCTGCGGGCGGCGCGGCGGGTTCACCGTCGGGCTGTCCACGATCATCTCGGCGGCTTCGTGGTCCATCCGGCGGCCCGGGCGCGCCAGCATATAGACCAGGACCCCACCGAACGCCAGCATCAGGACGATCCCGTCCAGCACGTCGAGCCGCCCATCGGGCAAGACCAACGCGGCGAACAGCAACGTGACTAGCGCCATGAGTGGCAACTCTCGGCGCAGGACGCTCTTCGCCACGTACAGCGGGGCGACCAACGCCGCCGCCGCCAGGACCAGCCCGATGTTGGCGATGTTACTGCCGACGATATTGCCCAGCGCAAGGCCGCCCTTATGATCCCCCAGAGCCAGGAGGCTGACCAGCAGTTCGGGGGCGGACGTGCCGAAGCCGATGACCACCATGCCGATGATCAGTGGGCGGACCCGCAGCAGCCGGGCCAACCCCGCCGCCCCCTCGACAAACCAGTTCCCTCCGGCCACCAGCAACACCAGACCCACCCCCAGGAGGAGGAGCAATGGCAGCGACATGGATCGTGGGCCTTTCCCGCGAGGCGATCTCGGCACCCCGCTATATCCCTGGCGGGCCGCCGTCCCGGTCGCCGCGCCAAAGTCCCGTGTTCCCACACGACACCCCCAGCGGGCGGCTGTCGCGCGGTCCCCGGCACACAGAAGCGCCGGGACCTGCCGACCAGGCTTCCCGGCGCTCCACCATATCCGCACGATGCGTTGCGCCTATTGTAGCATAGGGCACCAGGGGCCGCAAGGCGGCGCGCGGTGGCTTACCCGATCGCCGCCGGGCCGGTGGTGGCCCGCACGATGAGGTCCGCCGGCAAGACCACGGATGTGGGGGGCGGAGCGGCACGATCCAACTGCTGGAGTAGGCGCTCTCCCCCTTGCCGCCCCATCTCGGCCATCGGTACCCGCACGGTGGTCAGGCCGAGGTAGGGGGCGATCTCGATGTCGTTATAGCCGACGACCGAGAGATCCTCCGGCACACGGACCCCCAGCGCTCGCGCGGCCGCCAGCACACCCAGCGCCTGGCTGTCACTGCCCACCAGCACCGCTGTTGGGGGGTCCGGTAAGGCCAGCAAAGGAGCGAGGGAAGCTTGCCCGGCTTCCGGGCTGTAGTCCGTCACCACTTCGTAGGCTGGTTGGAGCGGCAACCCCGCCACCTGCAAGGCTTGCCGGTAGCCTGCCTGGCGCTCGCCGGGGTCCTGGAAAGCAAACGGATCGGCCCGGCGGTCGATCAGGGCGATCCGGCGATGGCCCAGGGCCAGCAGATGCTGCACGGCGACCGTCGCACCCGCGTAGTAGTCTACGCTCACGCTGATCACCCCCGGCTGCGTATTGTCCACCAGCACCAGCGGCACCTGGGCGGCCCCCAGGCGTTCCAGCACACCGGGTGGCGGAGTCACCGAGACGATTACCACCCCATCGGCCCCGCCCGGCGTGCCGCAGGCGGCAAAGGCGCGATCCCGGTCGCCGGGGCGCTCGATGGTGCGGATAACCAGGGCGTAGGGGCTATCCACCACCGCCGCTGCCAGCCCGCGCAACACCTCAACATAAAAATGGCGGGTGAACAACGGCACCACAACATCCAGCGTCAGGCTCCGCCCCTGCCGCAGGGCACGCGCCACCGGGCTGGACCGATAACCGAGCTGGTCGATCGCCGCCTGCACGCGGGCGCGGGTCTCCGGTGCGACATGCGGGTCCGCGCTCAACACCCGTGAGACGGTGCCGATGCCCACCCCCGCCACCCGCGCTACATCCCGAATCGTTGGCATCCAGTGCCCTCCTGAAGCATATAGCTACTTGTGGAAACGTTTCCGTTGTAGTATAATGGAAACGTTTCCATTATGCAAACCCGGTGCCGGAGGGCCCGGCGACCCGCCCAGGAAGGCCCCATTGTGGGGCGCAGCCCGGTGGGTTGCGGCCTCGCCGCGCCCTAATGGGAGATAGCCTGCGCACCCCGCGCTGTCTCTGGACAAGGATTTTTGTGGTGAGCAGTGAAAGTGAAGAAGAGATCATTGATGAAGAGGATCGGCAGCCGGCAGCCGACCCGGTGCCGGACCCGGCAGCTGCACCGCTGGACCGAGCTATTGCCTGGCTACGACGGTCGCGGCGCGATGTGTTCGGTGGCATCGGCTTTGAGAGTCCGCGCTACCTGACCAAGTGGCTGCTGCTGGGCAGTGTGATCGGCATCGTCGCCGGGCTGGGCGCGGTCGTGTTCTATACCGCCATTGATTGGGCCACCGGGTTCTTCCTCGGTACCCTGGTCGGCTACCGGCCCCCCTCCCCGATCGGCGAAGGCTCCCCCGCTATCGTGGCGATGGCCCGCCCCTGGCTGCTGCCTTTCGTCACCGCACTCGGCGGCTTGATCTCGGGGCTGATCGTCTTCAACCTCGCGCCCGAAGCCGAAGGCCACGGCACCGACGCGGCCATTGCCGCCATCCACCACAAGGGCGGGAAGATCCGCGCCCGCATCCCCATCGTCAAGCTGGTCTCCTCCGCGATCACCATCGGCGCGGGCGGGTCCGGGGGGCGCGAAGGCCCCGCCGCCCAGATCTCTGCCGGGTTCGGCGCGCTACTGGGGCAGTGGCTGCGGCTGAATACCTCGGATCGGCGTATCGCCGTGGCCGCCGGGATGGGCGCGGGCATCGGCGCGATCTTCCGCGCGCCGTTGGGCGGGGCGGTCATGGCCGCCGAGATCCTCTATATCCACGACCTGGAAGTCGAAGCGCTGATTCCCGCCCTGATCGCCTCTATCGTCGGCTACAGCGTCTACGGCGCGTTTTTCGGCTATGCCCCGATCTTCGGTGCCCAGCCGCAGTTGGGGTTCGATAGCCCGATCCAACTGATCTATTACGCCATCCTGGGCGTGATCTGCGGCCTGGTCGGCATCCTCTATTCGCGCTCATTCTACGACATCACCGCCTTTTTCCACCGGCTGCGCATGCCGCGCTGGCTGAAACCGGCGCTGGGCGGGCTGCTGGTCGGCGCGCTGGGCCTGCTCATCCCCGGCGCGCTGCATATGGGCTACGGCTGGGTGCAGATTGGCATGACCCAGCAATTATTGAGCCTGCCGCTGTGGGTCGTGCTACTCTTGCCCTTCGCCAAGATCCTGGCGACGGGGCTGTCCATCGGGTCGGGCGGGTCGGGCGGAATCTTCGGGCCGGGCATGGTTGTCGGCGGGATGCTGGGGGCCTCGTTCTGGCGGCTGGGTGAGGCCGTGCTGCCGCAAATGCCGCACAGTCCCGCCCCGTTTGTCATTATCGGCATGATGGCGCTGTTCGGCGGCATCGCCCACGCGCCCCTGGCGGTAATGCTGATGGTAGCCGAGATGACCGGCAACCTGTCCTTGCTGGCCCCGGCGATGGTGGCCGTAGCGATTTCGACCGCGCTGGTCGGCAACAACACCATCTATCGCAGCCAGTTGCCCGACCGAGCGCACGCTCCGGCCCACCGGATGCGCTTCAGCTTCCCGCTGCTGGCGGCCTTGCTGGTGCGCGACACCATGCGCCCGACTGGCCCCACCATTGAGGCTGCCGCCCCGGTCAACACCGCGCTGACGATGCTCGACCAAGAGAACGCCGCCGGGTTGATCGTGTTGAACGAGCGCGGGGAACTGTACGGGGTACTGACCCGCGCCCAGGTGCAAGCCCTCCCGACAGCACAGCAAGCCACGCAAGCGGTCAGCACCGTCACCACCACCGATGTCCTGACCCTGGAACCGGACCAGACGCTGGACGTGGCGATGGATCAGTTGGCCGAACGGAGCGTGAGCTGGGCCCCGGTAGTCGAGGGGCGGCGGGTGCTGGGGCGGGTACGGGTCCGCGACATCATGCGGACCTACAAGGCCACGCTGGGGCGCAGCGTGCGGCGGGCCACCGCGCTGCCGCCCGAAACGGTGCTGTTTGAGGTACGGATCGGCCCGGCCTCGCCGCTGGCCGGGCGGACCCTGCGTGAGGCCGCGCTGCCGCCCAACACCCTGGTGGTGTCGGTGGGGCATGAGGGCGAGATCGTCTTCCCGCGGGCGACAACGCGGCTGGCGCTGGGCGATGTGGTGCAGATTATGGCCGAACCGGAGGGCGAACCGGCCTTACGGGCGTTCCTGGAAGGCACCGCGCCCCCGCCCGCCCCGGTGCCGGTTCCGACGGATGGACGGGCCGGGTAAGCCGCGCCGCGCTGGGTCGATCCGGTGGCTAGTAGGTAAGACCAGAGAATCGGAGACAAGGAGAGCATCATGATGAATAGTTCAACGAAAACGAACGCTTCAGCGGGCGACGGATCACCAACGCCGCCCGCCCATGCCGGATTGTTGGGCGGGTCGCCGCCGCGCCGGGTGGGGCGCTGGCTGGCCCGGCTGCCGATCCTGTTGTATCGGCTGGGGCTAGGCGGCCTGCTGGGCGGGCGCGTCCTGCTGCTGACCCACCGGGGACGCAAGAGCGGCCAGGTGCGCCGGACGGTCCTCGAAGTGGTGGGGCACGACCCGGCCAGCGGGGCCTATATTGTGGCCTCCGGCTGGGGCGCGCAGGCCGACTGGTTCCGCAATATCCAGCAGACGCCGCGCGTAGGCGTCACCGTCGGCGGGCGGCGGTTCCCGGCCCTGGCCCGGCAGCTTTCGACGACAGCGGCCAGCCCGATCCTGGCCGACTATGCCCGGCGGCATCCTACGGCCTTCCGGGCGCTGGCCCCCCTGCTGCTCGGCCAGGCCGTGGGCAGCGCCCTCCCCGATACCCAATCGTTGGCCCAGGTCGTGCCGTTGGTAGCGCTGGAGCCGCAGCCCCCGCGCACCGCCGGGTGATCAGGGATCGCCCGGCGCGGCGACCCCAGAGAGGAAGAAACCGATGAGGATTTTGATTGTCGGCGCGGGGATCGCGGGGCTGACCCTGGCCTACAGCCTTCAGAAGCGCGGCCATACGCTGCGGGTCATCGAGAAAGCACCGGACATCCGCGATGGCGGCTATATGATTGATTTTGCCGGGGCCGGCTACGACACCGCCGAGCGGCTGGGCCTGCTGCCCGCCCTTAACCAGATTCACTACCCGATTGCGTGCCTGAGCTTTGTCAACGCCCGGGGGCATGAGCGGTTCTCGTTGTCCTACCAGGGGATGCGTAAGCTGTTTGATCATCGCCATTTCAACTTTCTGCGGGGGGATCTGGAATACCTGCTGTATGGCCTGATTCGGGATCAGGTCGCGGTGCGCTGTGGCACCACGCTGGTGGGGTATACCCAGGAGGCGAACCAGGTCGCGGCGCAGTTCAGCGACGGCACGACCGAGACCTTTGATCTGCTCGTCGGGGCGGATGGGTTCCATTCGTCCGTGCGGGCGCTGACCTTTGGCCCCGAGGCCAGCTATATCCGCTTCCTGGACTACGCGACGGTGGCGTTTCTGATCGATCATCCGGGCCACCTGCCGCTCACCCCCGATGCCTTCGTGACGTTGACCACGCCAGGCCGCCAGCTCGCCATCTATCCGGTGCGGGGGGATCGGCTCGCCACGTTTTTCCTCTATCGCACCCGCCAGGCCCCGCGCAGCCACGGCCTGGCCGCCGCCCGCGCCACCCTCCAGCGCGTCTACGGCGACCTGGGCTGGATCGTGCCAACGTTGCTCCGGCGGAGTGCAGAAACCACGGATTTGTATTATGATGCCGTGAGCCAGGTGGTGCTGCCCGCGTGGAGCCGGGGGCGGGTCGTGCTGGTGGGCGATGCCTGCGCGTGCGTGTCGCTGCTGGCCGGGCAGGGAGCGCCGATGGCGATGGCCGGGGCCGCGCTGCTGGCCGACGAACTGCCCACGGAAGGGGCGGACGTCGGCCCCGCGTTGGCCCGCTATGAGGCTCGGCTACGACCCGAAGTCGAGCGCTGCCAGGCGGCAGGGCGCCGCGTCGCCGATTGGTTCGTCCCGGCCACGCCGACCCGCCTGGCGATCCGCGATGCCTTCAGCCGGCTGATGCTCTGGCCGGGCGTCAGCTCGCTGATGCGGCGCCAATTCCTGATCAGTAGCAAGCTCTGACGACTGCGTGACCCGATGTATACGGCGGCGAGGGTATGGCACCACCGGTGGCTCCGTCCCCCAGCCCCCGCCTGACCGCGACACCGCGAAAGACCGCCCATGCCGCAGATTGTGGTTGTTGACGACGACGAACGCCTGACCGAGATGCTGCGCCGCCTGCTGGCCCACGCGGGCTGGAGCGTCGCCACCGCCAACAGCGGGGCCGCCGGGCTGGCTTTGCTGGCCCAGCCCGGCGTCGAACTCGCCATCCTCGATGTGGGGATGCCCGAACTGGACGGCTTCGAGGTGCTGCGGCGGCTGCGGGAGGGGGGCCAGCCCATCCCGGTGCTGATGCTCACCGCCCGTGACGCGGTAGAAGACCGGGTGACCGGACTGGAGATCGGGGCCGATGATTACCTGGTCAAACCGTTCGCGCCGGAAGAACTGGTCGCCCGCGTGCGCGCCCTGTTGCGTCGTGCCCCGGCCCAGCGCGAGATCCTGGCCTATGCGGACCTGATCCTTGATCCGGCCAGCCGCAGCGCCCGCCGCCAGGGAGCCACCATCACCCTCAGCACCACCGAATATACCTTGCTCGAATACTTCTTGCGCCACCCGGCGCAGGTGCTGTTGCGCGATCAACTGATGGAGCAGGTCTGGGGCTACGACTTTGATGGCGAGTCGAACGTGCTCGAAGTCTACGTCGGCTATCTGCGGCGCAAGCTGGAAGCGGGGGGCGCACCGCGCCTGATCCAGACGGTGCGCGGGGCCGGGTACATGCTTCGCGCCGACGAGGCCGACGCGACGGCGGAGGGCTAAGCCATGTCGCTCCGCCTGCGCCTGGCGCTGTGGTATACGGCCCTGGCCGGGGTGGT
>JBBSAN010000050.1:0-16501 GCA_038252265.1 Chloroflexia bacterium | reverse complement strand
CGGCGATCCACGCCCTGGTCAGCGATCCCAACGGGGTGTTCAATGCGCGGGGAACCGGGCTGAACTACGATTACCGCTACCAGAATTCGCTGGGTACCTACCCGTTGATGCAGAAAGCGCCGACCCTCAGCCAGTACGGGGTGGTCATCTTGCTGGTCAGCGACGAGAGCAACCTGCGCCTGTGGATGGAGCAACTCGCCACCCAGACGACGGTGCCGGTCGTGGCGGCGGTGCCCGCTAGCCTGCGCGCCGGGGTCGCCCCCTATCTCGACAAGGCGTTGGCCGGGCTGACTACGGCGCGGCTGCGCGGCGCGGTCTTCGGCGTGCAGGGGGCCAGCCAGTTAGAGCAGTTGCGCCTGGGCACCCGCCTGATCAGCAGCGCCGAACAGATCCGCCAGGGGCGCTGGCTCCATACCGAGTCGGTTGCCCTGCTGGTCACTGCGGCCCTGCTCCTGCTCGGCTTCTTCGCCGGTATCTACCGCTGGGCCAACCGCCCGCGCCAGTAGGCAGTAGGCAGTGGGCAGTGGGCAGTGGGCAGTGGGCAGTAACAAGGGGTCAGGGATCAGGGATCAGAATACGCAACTTGCAACTCGCAACTCGCAACTCGCAACTCGCAACACGTTTCAACGCGCTGAGTAACAGCCAACGAGGATAAGAGTGAATGCAGACGTAATCGGTGGCGTACTGGCCGCGGTGCTGACGGTGATGGTGTTCAGCTACCTGCTGGGGGCGAATCCGCTCTACCGGCTGGCGCAACACCTGTTCGTTGGCGTCTCGCTGGGCTACGCCGGGGTGGTGCTGCTGACCACGGTGCTGCTGCCGCGCCTGGGGCAATTCAAGGATAACCCGGTGGGTAGCAGCGTGAGCATGGGCATTCCCCTCCTGCTGGGGGTGCTCTTCCTGGGGCGGCTGTTCCGGCCCAACTTCGCCCTGGCGACCCCGGCGCTGGCCGTCGTCACCGTCGTCGCGGCGGGCCTGGCCCTGGGTGGCGCGCTGGCCGGGACGCTGCTGCCGCAGATGGCCGCGACGATGCTCTCGCTGAACCCGGCGCAGGTCGGCCTGTTCGGCGCGCTGAATAACGCGATCATCATCGTCGGCGTCGTAGTCAGCCTTTATTATTTCAGCTTTGGCGTGCGTGCCGATGGGCGGCGTGGCCCGCTAAGCGCGTTCGCGGCGGGCGCGGGCCGCTGGCTCATTCTCGCCACCCTCGGCGTCGTGCTCGGCACGCTCACCGTTTCCTTTGTCGCCGCCCTGATCGACCGGGTGCGCTTCTTGTTCGACTTAGCCGGATTATGACGAGTGGTCAGTGGCCGGTGATCAGTGATCAGAAAACGTAGCCACTAACCACCAACCACCAACCACCAACCACCAACCACCAACCACTGACCACTGACCACTGACCACTGACCACTGACCACTGACCACTGACCACTGACCACTGACCACTGGTACAACTATGGACGAAAGCACCAACCAATCTACGCCGATCCAGTCGATCCTGGTGGTGGACTGTGGGACGCTTCATACGCGGGCCGTGCTGCTCGATGTGGTGGAAGAGGAGTACCGCTTTGTCGGCGGGGCGACCGCAGCCACGACCACCGAGCCGCCGTTTGCCGACATCACCATCGGCGTCTACAACGCCATCGCCGAATTGGAAGCGACCACCGGGCGGCGACTGGTCGAAGAAGGGCACATTGTCACCCCGCAGCACAGCGACGGCCACGGCGTGGATGTGTTCCTGGCGACGTGCAGCGCCGCGCCCGCGCTGCGGCTGGTGATCGCCGGGCTGACCCGCGACTACAGCATCGGCACCGCCCGGCTGGCGGTGGAGCGCACCTATACCCACCTGCTCGACGTGATCAGCGTGGACGACCCGCCGCCCGCCACCGCCAGGGCGGGTGCCCGCGAGGGAGCCTGGCGCGACATGCAGGTGGATAAGCTGCTGGCGCTCAGCCCCGACGCGGTGGTGCTGGTCGGGGGGGTGGAAGGCGGGCCGCTGGGCGGGCTGCTGCGCCTGGCCGATGTGCTGGTCCGCACGGTGACCGAAGTGCGCCGCCGCGAAGAACGGGCCGCGCTGATCGGCGGCACCGTCAGCCCGCCGCCGCTGGTGGTCTATGCCGGGAACAGCGCCGCCGTGCCGCGCTTGCAGGCGGCGCTGGGCGATAACGCCGAACTGATCACCGTCGCCAATGCCCAGCCGGAGCTGGACATGCCCCGCCCCACCGACTTGCACACCACCCTGCTCGATCTGTACCAGCACCATATGCTGCCTAGCCTGCCCGGCTTCGCCGCCCTGGACAGCGCAGGCAAAGCGCCGGTGCAGCCCACCGCAGGGGCGATTGAACTGGTCACCCGCTACGTTAGCGCCCAGTACCGGCGCGAAGTGCTGACCGCCGATGTGGGCGCGGCCACCACCACGCTGATCCGCGCCGGGGGCGCAAACACCGACCAGAGCAGCATGGTCCTGCGCGGCGACTATGGCCTGGCGACCGGGCTGGCGAACCTGCTGGCCGATGTGGGACCGGCGGCGGTGCTGCGCTGGCTGCCTTTCCCTTACACCGCCGAGGATCTGACCAACTGGGCGCTGAACAAGGTGCTGCGCCCGCGCGGCCTGCCGCAAACCTCCCGCGACCTGGCAATCGAACATGCCTTCGCCCGTGAGGCGTTGCGGGCCATGCTGGCCCGGCTCAAAGCCCAGCCCGGTCTGGCGGTCGACAGTTTTGATCTGCTGATCGGCACGGGGGGGCTGCTGGCGAACGTGCCCCGCGTGGGGCAGGCGGCGCTGCTCCTGCTCGACGCGCTGGAACCGACCGGCGAGGGGGTCGGCTCGTTCGAACTGGCGCTCGACAGCACGCTGCTCCTCTCGGCCATCGGGGCGCTGGCCCCCGTCGCCCCCGGCGCGGCGGCCTACGTGTTTGACCGCGACTGCCTGCTCTGGCTGGGCACCTGCATCGTGCCGCTGGGTGCTCCCGCGCCTGCCGCCCGGCGCAATGGCAAGAAGGCCGACACCGCCCCGGCGACCACCGCCAGCGGCGACCCCCTGGCCGTCGAAGTGACCGTGGAATACGCGGGCGGCGCGGGCAACCTGAAGATCGAAGTGCCCTACGGCGGTATCGAGGTCATCCCCCTGCGCCCCGAACAACGCGCCTCGCTGACGGTGCGCCCCGGCCCCGGCTTCCGCATCGGCACCGGCGAACCGGGCAAGATGGTCCAAACCGGCGCGGGCGAAGAGGTCAAGGGTGGGCTGATCGGGTTGATCGTGGATGCGCGGGGCCGCCCGCTGACCTTGCCGAGCGACGAAGGGGCCCGCATCGAGCGCCTGCTGACCTGGGGCCGCGCCTTGCGCGCTATCGGCACCCGCGAAACATTCACCCCGGCGTCCGCCACCGAGGCCCCGGCGGACGCGCCGGTCCCGGCCCCCGGCCTGCTGGGTTTTCCCAGCGGGATGCACGCCGGAGCGCCCGCGATGATGGTCCCTGCGCCGCTGTCGAGCGGCCCCGACCTCGATCCCGATAATGAAGGAGTGCCCCCGGCCCCTGGCCTGACCGAGGAGCTATATACCCCGATTCTGCCCAATTCGCCTTTTGCCGCCCGCCGTCGCGGCACGGCCCCGCTCCAGCTTCCAGCAGATATGCCCCCGCCGGAACCCGAGCCGGACGAGGAGCAGCCGTGAGCGGAGAGCAGCGAGTGACCAGTGACCGGTGACCGGTGATTAGTGGTTAGTGGTCAGAAACTTACGCATCACGCATCACGTTTCACGTTTCGCGGCCAAAGGAGTCATCGATCCATGTGCTACGACGACAACGCCCGGCCCCCCGATCCACCGGGAGCCACCGGCACCGCCCGGGGGGAAGATCTGGTGCTGACCCCCGCCGACGGCACCCCGTTTGCCGCCTTTGCCGCCCACCCGGAGGGGCCGAGTACGGGCGCGCAGATCGTGATCTACCCCGATGTGCGCGGCCTGCACCAGTTTTATAAAGAGCTGGCCCTGCGCTTTGCCGAGGTGGGCATCACCGCCGTGGCAATCGATTATTTCGGGCGGACCGCCGGGCTGACCGGGCGCGACGAATCCTTTGAATTCATGCCCCATGTCGGGCAGTTGACACTGGAGAATATCGCCGCCGATACCCATGCGGCGCTGGCCTACCTGCGCCAGGGGGCCGGGGCCGGGCAGCCGACCTTCATCACCGGCTTCTGCATCGGCGGCACCCTCACCCTCTACAGCGGGACCGACCCCAGCTTCGATCTGGCCGGGATCATCCCTTTCTACTCCGGCTTCAAGCGGGCGATGGACCCCCGGGGCACCGCGCTAGATGTCGCAGCCGAGATCAAGGTGCCGGTGCTGGGTCTCTACGGTGGGGAGGACCAGGGTATTCCCGCCGAACAGGTCCAGGAACTCGACGCCAAGCTGACCGAGGCAGGCACCGAACATGAACTGGTCATCTACCCCGGTGCGACGCACAGCTTCTTCGACCGCCGCGCCACCGAATTCGCCGATGCCTCCGCCGATGCCTGGGGCCGCGTCCTCGGCTTCATCGCAGCGCATACGAGCGGCGGGTGACGAGTGGTTAGTGGTTAGTGGTTAGTGGTTAGTGGTTAGTGATCAGAATACGCAATACGCAGTACGAAGTAGTTCACGCATCACGTTTCACGTTTCACGTTTCACGCTAAAGGACATCGATGAGCCTCTATTACCCCACCCCCGAACCTCCGATCGCCGCCAATGTGCTGGTGCGGAAAGAGCGGCGCTTGCCGGTGGCGGGCGATGTGCTGGTGCGCGTGGGCAGCCGGGTCGAGCCGGATGATACCGTGGCCCAGGCGCTTTTGCCCGACCCGCCGATCACCCTGAACCTGGCCGCACTGCTGGGGACCCGGCCCAGGGGGCTGACCAAGCGCCTGGCGAAGCCGATCGGGGCGACCCTGGAAGCGGGCGATGTGATCATCAGCCGGCGGCAGGGGTTGCGATCGGTGCCGGTGAAAAGCCCGGTGGCGGGGACGCTGCGCTCCTATGATGAATCGACCGGCGAAGCGATCATCCAGCCGGGCGGCACCATGTTCAGCCTGCCCGCCCACCTGCGGGGCCTGATCACCGAGCAGATCCCCTATCGCGGCGTGTTCATCGAGACGCCCGCCGCCGTGGTGCGCGGCATCCTGGGGCTCGGCGGCGAACAGCACGGCGTACTCAAAGTTGCGGTGTCGGACGAGAACGAAGAACTGCTGCCCGACCAGATCGACCCGCGCCTGACCTACGCTGTTGTGCTGGGCGGCAGCACCACCACTGCCGCCGCGCTGCAAAAGGCGATCGAAAACGGCGTGCGGGCGATCATCATCGGCAGCATCATGGAGTCCGAACTCCGCGCCTTCCTGGGCTATCTCGACGGGTTGCACGGCTGGGAACTGGGCCGCACCGGCTGGATGTTCCCCCCACCGGTGCCCGCCGCCGTGCTGCCCCCGCCGCCCAAGCTGACCCTGATCATCACCGAGGGCTTTGGCCGGGTGCCGATGACCCGCCGCGCCTTCGAGTTGCTGGCCGCCTACGACAGCCAGGAAGTGGCCGTGGACGGGACCACGCGCCTCCGCAACGGGCTGGCCCGGCCCGAAGTGATCGTGCCCCTGGGCCGCACCACCGCCGTGCGCCCCCCCAGCAAGCTCGCCGCTCCAGTGGTGGTCGGCTCGACCGTCCGCCTGCTCGACCCGAAGCACCTCGGCACGGTGACCAAGGTGATCGCGCTCGCTCAGGGCCGCCAGCAAGTGGACTCCGGCCTCAATGTACCCGCCGCCCAGGTCACGCTGCCCGATGGCGGCGGTCGCCTGTGGTCCCCGCTGGTCAACCTGGAAGTGTTGGAGTGAGCGACGAGTGATGAGCGATGAGTGATGAGCAATGAGTGATGAGGAGGGGCGAGCCGGGGGCTGGCCCTTCTGCTTGGGAGGAGCATGAGCGACGAGCAAGAAGCAGAGATAACGCCGATCATCTCGCGGGCAGTGGTTGCAGCAGTCCTCAAGCACTGGCAAGCGGGAGAGTGGAGCGCGGAACAAGTGCATGAGTGGGCGGAAGATCGGTTTGGACAGGTGGACGTTGATGATTGGGAAGGGGCCGAGGAGCAATCGGTTGCCAATGAGGTATTGGCCGCACTCGATCTGCTGGACATGAACTTGATGCTGCCGGAAGATACACCGCTCTATCTGGCGTTCCTCCGCACGCCGCCCGGCCAATTCGCCGCAGGCTATCAGATCTTGCAAGATGCGCTGGATCGTATTGACTACCCGGCGCGTCAGGCAGCCCTCCGTGCGGTGCCGCTGTATGCGCCGTTTTGCAAATAGCCCGGACCCAACCCTGTAGCGAGTAGCACGCCGCGCCGCGTCTGCCCACACTGCCCCGATGTAAGCGGCCCGACATGGCAAACGGTCCCACATCGTGTTAGAATGGGGGAGGAGGGCCAGGCTATGACGACGGAGTTACGGCTGGATCATGTGGTGATCGGGGTCCACGACCTGGAGGCGGCAAGCGCCCAGTGGACGGTGGCAGGCTTTATCGTGGTGCCGGGTGGCGCGCACACCAATGCCCCCACCCATAACGCCCTGATCGGCTTTCAAGATGGCAGCTACCTGGAACTGATCGCCCGCCGCCCCGGCGCGACCGAACCGGCCACGGGCCTGAGTGCCCGCCTCTTGCGCCTGGAACCGGACGAGGGGCTGGTGGATTTCGCGCTGCACACGCCCGATCTGGCGGCGACGGTGGCAGCGGCGCGGGCGGCGGGCCTGACCCTGAGCGATCCCGCCCCCTCTGGCCGTGCCCGGCCCGACGGCGTGCGCCTGGCCTGGGCCAGCAGCCGCCCGGCCAGCCCCGACCTCCCCTTCCTGATCACCGACACCACCGACCGCGCCCTGCGCGTGCCCGGCGGGGTCGCCACCCAGCACCCCAACGGCGTCACCGGCATCGCCCACCTGGGCGTGCGCGTTCACGATCTCGACGCCAGCATCGGGCGCTATCAAGCACTGCTGGGGGATGATAGCGCCGCTACCCTGTCGAGACACGGATCGGAACGCATTGGGCACAGCGTAAGTTTTAAGCTGGGCGGCACCAGCCTCACCCTCAGCACGCCGCCCCCTCACATACCGGCGGTGTTCAACCGTCTACCGCGCCACGGTGATGGCCTAGCACGTCTCGACCTGCGTGCCTCCGCCCTGGACCGACCGGGGCCGGTGATCAGCCGCCCTCGTTTCGTCGGCATCGTCTATCTGGTGCCGCCCCACCCCTGGCCGAATGAAACTTGAGGCGTGACCCGTATTGCGTATTGCGTATTGCGTATTCTTCAACACTAACCACTAACCACTAACCACCAACCACTCGTAACTGACCACTGACCACCGACCACTGACCACTGAGGTGCCCCATGCGCGTATCCACCACCCAGATCCAGGCGTACAAGAAGCGGGGCGAACGCTTCACCATGATTACCTGCTATGATTACAGCACGGCGCGGATCGTGGACGAGGCGGGCATCCCGATGATCCTCGTTGGCGACTCGCTGGGCATGGTCATGCTCGGCTACGACAGCACCGTGCCGGTGACGATGGACGACATCGTCCACCACACCAAAGCGGTGGTGCGCGGCACGCAGAAGGCGCTGATCGTCGGGGATCTGCCCTTTATGAGCTATCATGTCAGCGTCGAAGAGACGATGCGCAACGCCGGGCGGCTGATGCAAGAGGCCGGGGCGGGCGCGGTCAAGCTGGAAGGTGCGGCGGAACTGGACAACGTGCGGCGGATGCTGGCAGCGGGTATCCCGGTGATGGGCCACCTGGGGCTGACCCCGCAATCGGTCAATGCCTTCGGCGGCTGGAAGGCGCAGGGCAAAACCCCCGACGCGGCCCGGCGCATCCTCGATGACGCGCTGGCGCTGGAGGACGCGGGCTGCTTCGCTATCGTGCTGGAGACGGTGCCCGCCACCCTGGCCCGGATCATCAGCGCGCAACTCCGCATCCCCACCATTGGCATCGGCGCGGGGCCGCACTGCGACGGGCAGGTGCAGGTGCTCCACGACATGCTCGGCTGGTTCCCCGACCGCATCCCCAAGCACGCCAAGCAGTTCGCCCGCCTGCGCGAGACGATCCAGGCCGCGTTCACCACCTATATGGCCGAGGTGCGCGACGGCACCTTCCCCGGCCCCGACCAGACCATTGACGTGGACCCGGCGGTGCTGGCGGCGTTGGAAGAGGGGACGGGGGGTTAGAGGTTGGGGGTTGGGGGTTGGTGTTATGGTACGATGGCTGAGGAGTGCTCTGTGTTCTCTGTGTTCTCTGTGGTGAAGAACGGGCTGGTGGGCCTGCTCCTGCTGACGCTGATCGGGCCGGGGGTGCGGGCGCAAGCGGCCCTGACCGGCGAGATTGCCTATGTGCAGGACGGCAATATCTGGGTGCGCGACCTGGCGACGGGGCAAACCCACCAACTGACCACCGACGGCCAGAGCATCCTCCCCGCCTGGACGCCAGATGGGGGCGATCTGATCTTCGCATCGGGGCGCGACGGCAATTCCAACCTCTACCGGATGAACCCCGACGGCACCAACGTGACCCGCCTGACCACCACACCGCAAACCGATACCCTCCCCGCGGTCAGCCGCGATGGCACACTCTATTTCCTCCGCTTGAACGTGGGCAGCAACGGCCCGCCCCCCGGCCAGGACCCCACCGCCGCCCTGATCCGTAGCGATTTCACCACCGAAACCGAGGTCTACACCCAGCCCGCCGGATCGTGCCTGCCGGTAGACTTGCAGGTCTACGACGGCGACCACATCGCCCTGTCCGCCAACTGTGGGCCGGACAAGAACGTGCGGCTGGTCAACCCGCAAACCCGCGCCGCCCCAGATGTGACCGAGGCGGCCCCCGGTAGCGCGGGCTGCGCCGCCGACGGCGTGTGGGCGCATGGGGGACCACGCCTGGCGACGATCATGCAGCGCGACTGCGACCCTGCGGTGGGCACGACGATCCGCATTGTGGACTTCAGCACCACCCCGCCCCAGGCCCGCGACGTGATCAGCGGGACCGGCATCGCCTCGCTGGCCTGGTCGCCCGACGACACGCTGTTGATGTACAGCAAGTACAATCCCGACGCCAGCCCCGACGGGGTGTGGGTGGTCCCGGTGGCCGGGGGCACGCCCCAGCGGGTGCTGGACCAGGCGATCACTGCCACCTGGCGACCCGTATCCGCAGCGCCCGTCGCCGCGCCGTCCGCCACCGCCACACCGGCGGCCCCCACCCCCGCGCCGTCCGCCGCCAGCCCGCCCACCACGCCCGCCACGTCCGCGCCCGCCGTGACGGATACGCCCACGCTGCCCGCTACTGCCACCGCCGCGCCACCTGCGGCTACCGCGACCCCGCTGCCTCCCGCCGCTACGGCCACCCCGATCCCGAAGGGCACCGGCCCCTGTGGCGCGCTCGTCCTGATCGCCCTGCTGGGGCTGGCCTTCTTGTGGACGCGGGCCGGGTTCCGTGGTCGCGGATGAGTACATAGCAGGCGTTAGAAAGGTGTCATCCAGAGCGCAGCGAAGGATCTTGTTCAATGCTGCAAGGTGTCACCGGAGATCGGAAACTTGCCCTGATCACCACTGACCGCCAAGAAGATCCTTCGCTGCGCGCAGGATGACAGTGTTCCCGTAGTTCGGGCTTAATCGCAACTCGCAACTCGCACACAGGAGGGCCGATGCAGACATTCCAGACCATCCGCGAACTCCGTGCCGCCCGCGAGGCCGTGCCGCCGGGACAGACCGTCGGGCTGGTGCCGACGATGGGCTATTTGCACGCAGGGCACCTGGCGCTGGTGGCGGCGGCGCGGGCGGCGAACGACGTAGTCGCCGTCAGCATCTTCGTCAACCCGGCGCAGTTCGGGCCGAACGAAGACCTCAGCCGCTACCCCCGCGACGAGGCCCGCGACCTGGCCCTGCTGGAGGCGGCGGGAGTAGACTGGGTATTCCTGCCCAGCCCCACCGAGATCTACCCGCCCGGCTACCAGACCTCTATCGAGGTGCGCGACGTGACGACCCGGCTGGAAGGCGCGGTGCGACCCGGCCACTTCGCCGGCGTCGCCACCGTGGTCGCCAAGCTGTTCAATCTGGTGGGGCCGACCCGCGCCTACTTCGGGCAAAAGGACGCCCAGCAGGTGGTGGTCATCCGCCGCATGGTCCGCGACCTGAACTTCCCCTTGGAACTGGTCGTGCGCCCCACCGAACGGGAGCCGGACGGGTTGGCCCGCTCCTCCCGCAACGTCTACCTCAGCCCAGCGGAACGGGTAGCGGCGCTGTGCCTCTCCCGCGCCCTCCGCGCCGCCGAGGCGCAGTGGCAGGCCGGGGTGCGCGACGGCACCACGTTGCGGGCGGCGATGGAGGCCGTTCTGGCTGCCGAACCCCGCGCCCGCCCCGATTATGTCAGCGTGGCCGACCCCGACACCCTGGACGAGTTGACCACCATCGCCCCCGGCCAGGGCGCGCTCGCCTCCCTCGCCGTGCGGATCGGCCCAACGCGGCTGATCGATAATGTGGTGCTGGATACGTGATGCGTGATGCGTGATACGTGATGCGTGAGAGGATGCGGGGATGAGACGCGCAAGGCCGTGGTTTGGCGGGGGGATGGTCGGGCGGTGGACCGTGGGCACGGCGGCGGGGTGGGCTGTCGGGTGGGTGCCGGTGACGCTGCTCATCAAAGGGGTCTTCGACCCGCCGTCCCCGACAGACGATTTTTACATCTATCCGATCTCCCCGGATCTCATCGACCTGCTGCGCCCCCGGCTGCTGCTCCTGGCGACCATACTGGCCTTTGCGGTGCTGGGCGCGTGCATCACTGGGGCGGCGCAAGGGCAGGTCTTCCGCGCCCACCAGAGTACCGGGCGGGCGGATGCCTGGTTGCGCGCCACTGTCCTGAGCATGGGGGCGGCAGGTCTGCTGGGGGCGGTTCTGCTGGTCGGGTGGTCGCTCTGGCGCGGGCCGGGCTGGAAGCTGAGGGATACAGGCCCAAATCCCGTCAGCGTCCTGCTCGTACTCAGCACCGTGGTGGGTGGGATCGGTGGGCTGGTCGCCGGGATCGCGCAGGCGCGGGTGCTGCGGCGTTGGCGGCGGGATGGTGACGTGTGGATCGTGACGAGCGTTGTCGCCTGGGTAAGTGGCAGCCTCGTCTACTGGCTGGTCTACGAGGCCGTGCGTGAGTGGTTCACCACCCTCTACAGCACCTATTACGTTTACCATGAGGGACCCTGGTGGCTGGGTCGTCTGGGCCTGCCGGATTATAGCCTGACCATGCTGATCGCCGGGATCAGCAGCGGCCTAATCGTCGGCGCGATCACCGGGTTAGCCCTGAAACGCCTGTTGGCTGGGACGGCGCGGTCCCCACAGGAATTACTGACCACTAATCACTAACCACTCATATAGCGCATGACCAGAGGTGGGGAATGACGACAACAGCACGAGAATTCGGCTGGGGCGCGCTGGCGGCGTGGATCGGGGTGACAACACTGGGCTGGGGAGTGGGGCTGCTGCCTGCAATGGCGAGTATTAGCGGGGTGTTCTTTAGCGGCACTACTGATGAAGGCCCAAATATTGTGGTAGGCCTTTTGACCCTCGTTTGCGGGTGCGGTGGCTTCTGTTTCTTGAGCGCGATCCCTGTCGCTGCTATGCAGTGGTGGGTGCTTAATCGGAATTTAAGTGATCAAACAGAAGGTTGGTTCGCGGCCAGTATAGGCGGAGGCGGGATCGGCTGGGTCCTGGGGTGGGTTGCCAATTTCGGAGTGTTTGCGCTGGGTAATTTCTCCGGTAGCAAAGACATCCATTGGACGGTAGGGAGCCTGGCCGTGGGTGCCATCCTCGGTCTGGTACTGGGCATTATCCAGGCACGAATATTGCGCCGGGTGGTCCCGCACGCCCCGCGCTGGATTGGCGCGTCGATCCTGAGTTGGACTGCGGGCCTGCTGGTATACTGGATGGTATATCGGCTGGCGGGTGGGCCGTTTACGACGGTGGTCTCTTCTTATTACGAGGGCGGCATCTGGCCGAAGACACTGGATGCCCCTGGTGCTGGCCCGGCCATACTGATCGCCTGGATCGCCGGAGGCCTGGTCGTCGGCACGATCACCGGCTTCACAATGAAACGCTTGCTGAAAGGCGCAACCGCACCCCACTATCAGCCACTAACCCCCAACCCCTAACCCCCAACCCCTGAGGCCGTCCATGCTCCTCGTCATCAATGTCGGGAATACGCACACTAAGCTGGGCCTGTACGACGAGGTGCGGCTGGCGGCGCGCTGGCGGCTGGGGTCAGAGCGAGAACGCACAGCGGATGAGTGGGGGGCGTTGATCGGCGCATTGCTTACTAGTGACGGCATCCCCCGTACCGCGATCACCGGGGCGATTTGTGCCAGTGTGGTGCCGCCGATCACCGAGGCGCTGCGCGAGATGAGCGAACGGCACCTGCACATCCCCCTCCATGTGGTCGGGCCGGGGCTGGACGGCGCGTTGCCGATGGACGTAGACGGGCCGGAGCGGGTAGGCACCGACCGGCTGATCAACGCCTATGCCGCGTTCCGGCGCTGGGGCGGCCCTTGCCTGGTGGTGGACCTGGGGACGGCGACGACGTTCAACGTGGTCAGCGCCGAGGGGGTGTTCGTCGGCGGGGCCATCGCGCCGGGGCTGGGGCTGGCCGCCGAGGCGCTGGCCGGGCGCGGCGCACAACTCTACACCGTGCCGCTTGACCCTCCGCCGAGCGCCATTGGCCGCAACACCACCGAGGCGATGCAGGCCGGGCTGGTGCTGGGCTACGTCGGGCTGGTCGAAGGGCTGATCGGGCGGATGCGAGCCGAACTCGCCACGCGGGGCTGGCCGCCGGTTCCGGCTATCGCCACCGGCGGCCTGGCCCCCACCCTCGCCCGCGCCACGGACCTCTTCGCCCAGGTGGAGCCAGATCTGACCCTGGACGGGCTGCGGCTGTTGTACGAGCAGCGGGTAATCGGTGATAATCAGGAACAAGGAGCGCTATAGTGCAGAGATGGCGCGGCTTTCGCTGGCTGGTGGTCCTGGTGAGCATCGTGCTCTTAGCAGTGCGGCTGGTCAATACGGATTTGTGGCGTTCGGTGGGCGATACCTGGAAGGATCTCACCACCGGCACCCATACAGTCGCGCGGGTGGATGGCTATGCCAACAACATCGTCTTCACCCCCGACGGGCAAGGGCTGTTTACCACCCTACAAGATAGCGGCACCCAACTGCGCCAGGTAGCGGACGGGACGCTGCTGCACATGTTTGGCACCGGGTTTAGCCGCTCGGCCCTGGCGGCGGACGGCACGCGCCTGGCAATCACCGCGCCCGCGACCAGACCGACAGGCGTTCAGATCTGGCAAACAGGCCCAGGCCCACGTGTGCTGCACACGTTGCCGACCGGCGAGGTGTATGGCCTGGCGTTCGCCCCCAATGGGCAGCTACTGGCCGTCACCACCGGCCAGGATGTGCAGGTGTGGGCGGTCGCCGACGGAACACGCATCCATACATTGGCCCTGGACGCCGCCAGCCTCGCCTTCACGGCAGACAGCCGGTATCTTGCAGTCGGGATCCCCACCGAAGGGGTGCAGCTCTGGCGCATGGACGATTGGCAAAAGCTCGTCACGGTGAGCGGCTGGGGCACATTCATCGCCCTGTCCCCCGACGGCCAGCTCGGCGCGATGCCCGCCGATGTCAGCGGGGGAGCCATCCGCATCTGGCGCACAACGGATGGCACCCGCCAGCAAACCTTGAGCGGTCACCCGAACCAGATCCACGGCCTGGCCTTCTCACCCAGCGGCACAGTACTGGCGTCGAGTGATAATGCGCGGCTGGTACGGCTGTGGGACGTGAACACCGGCACCCTGCTCCAGACACTGGAGTTGGGGGTCAATGATAGCGTGGACGCGCTGGCCTTCAGCCCCGACGGGCAAACGCTGGCGATGGGGAGCTATGGGGCGCTAAGGCTGTGGCGCTTGCCTGGTCCTATCGCCCAGGCAGCGAAACACCCTTAGCAGCGACGCGGCCTACTTCATTCGGAAGGATGGACCTTTCTCGTGTCCAAGTTACCATCGCTACGGCAAGTCCAGATATGGGGCGCGGTCCTGGCCCTGCTGCTGGCGGCGACCGGTTGCGACAGCGGGGGCAATACCACCCCTACGCCGCCCACCCTGGCGGGTCCCAGTGCCGCCATCATCGCCGTGAGCGGCCCCGCCTTCGCCTGCGCCCAGACGACGGGCTGCACCACTCCGGCCACCCTGGGGGCGCAGGTCTTTACCAACGGCGAGGCCCGCACCGATGCCGGGGCCACGGCCAACTTGCAGACGGCTTCGACGGTCTTTCGGCTGGAAGAGCGGGCCACGATCCAGTTCAAGGCGGTGACCGATGCCGTCACGCAGGTGACGCTGGCTGCCGGGCGGTTGTTCGTGCGGCACGAGAACGGCAAGGACCAGATCACCATCCAGGCGGGGAATGTCCGCGTGGATGCGCTGGATATGGGCGACGGGACCCCCACTAATATCACCCTGGTGATGAGCGACACCGCCACCTATGTCGGCCTGCCGGATGGGAGCACTAACGCCCGCGTGACGTTGACCAACGGGCAGTCGGCGGTCCTACAAGAAAGCTTCACCTATACGATCCCGACCGGGGCGCAGCAATTGCCGACCCCGGTGCTGATCGATCCGGGTGAGCAGGGTCGGTGGGACCATTTTAGCCCGCAATTGCAGCCCACCCCGTTCGTGCCGGGGACGCCGACGCCGTGATGCGTGATGCGTGATGCGTGATGCGTGATGCGTGAAACGTATTGCGTAATGCGTATTGCGTAATTTTCTGACCACTGACCACGCAGCACTCAGCACTCAGCACTCGTCACTCAGCACTCAGCACTCGTTACTGACCACTGACCACTGACAACTCGGAGCGGAGGCCCCATGTTCGCAGGCAAGACGATCGTTCTCGGTGTGACGGGCGGGATCGCCGCTTATAAGATGGTGGAGGTGGCAAGCCGGTTGACCCAGGCGGGGGCTGCGGTGGATGTGATCATGACCGAGGCAGCGCAACGGTTCGTGACCGCCCTCACCTTCGGGGCGATCACCCACCGCAAGGTGCGGACCGACCTGTGGGCCGACTGGCTGGGCGACGACACCGGGCATGTCCACCTGGCCCAGACCGCCGACGCCCTGATCATCGCCCCGGCCACGGCGCACACCCTGGCCCGGCTGGCCCTGGGGCTGAGCGATGATCTGCTGGTCGCCGTGGCCCTGTCCACCACCGCGCCGCTGCTGGTGGTCCCGGCGATGGAGTCGCATATGTACGCCCACCCGGCCACGCAGGGCCATCTCGCCACGTTGCGCGAACGCAGGGCGCTGGTGATGGAGCCGGGCAGCGGGCACCTGGCGTCGGGGGCGACCGGGCTGGGGCGGCTGCCCGAACCGCCGCAGATCGTGGACGCGATCCGGGTGTTGCTGGGGCAGGGCGGGCCGCTGGCCGGGCGGCGGGTGGTCATCACCGCCGGAGGCACCCAGGAGCCGCTCGACCCGGTGCGCTATCTCGGCAACCGCTCGTCGGGGCAGATGGGCTGGGCGCTGGTCGAGGCGGCGCAGGCGCGGGGGGCCGCCGTGACGCTGATCCACGGGCCGGTGGCGCTCCCCGTGCCGTGGGGGGTGGAGGCCGTACCGGTAAAGACCACCGCTGACCTGGAAGCGGCGGTGCGGGCGGCGGTCGTGGGGGCCGACGTGCTGATCATGGCTGCCGCCCCCGCCGATTTTCGCCCGGCTACGGTCCACGCCGAGAAGATCAAGAAGGCCCCCGGCGAGGACACCCTGACGCTCGATCTGGTGAAGAACCCCGACATCCTGGCCGGGCTGCGCGGGCTGCCGGGCACCGAACGGCTGATCAAGGTCGGGTTCGCCGCCGAGACGCACAACCTGCTGGCGAACGCGCAGGCCAAAATGGCGGCGAAAGACCAGCACCTCCAGATCCTGAACGAAGCGATCAGCAGCCTGGGCGCGCCCACCAGCGCCGTGACCATCCTCGACCGGGCGGGCGGCGTCGAAGCCTTGCCCATCCAACTGAAGGCGCTGACGGCGGGGCGAATTCTGGACCGCGTGGTGGCGTTGTTGGGCGCTGCGGGATGAGGCCAGAGCAGTTCTGGCCGGGGGCGAGCTACGTTAAGACCCAGGTGCGCAGCGGCGGGCACGGCAGGCCGTAACGGCGGTCCCGCTCGCGGCAATATAATCGTCAAGGCGCAGCGAGACCGAGCAGAGTCTACAATGACGAACCTCGCGCTGCCGTAACGATCCGCCCCAACGAGTCGTTGTATGCTGTACTAAGCCCAGGTGAGAGTCACATCCAAGCGGCGCGGATCGCAGGCACCGCGTCCGTCGGTTACCACAAATCGCCGGATCATTTCCACGGAAGCGGGACGTTACGATGCCAATAGAGGATCTGCTGGATGAATGCGGGCGCATCCGGGCTGCCGG